>JBJMTY010000076.1:0-7731 GCA_045811445.1 Allosphingosinicella sp.
CCATCGAAGTAATACTTCGATGGGAACCCGAAGGCTGGGGCCCATGCCGAGTCGGAGCCCAAGCGAACGCCGGCGGGTACTCGCCCGGTCACGCCGTCGGAGCACCCCGGCAGCATGGGCCCCAGCCTGCGCTGGGGCGACGGGGGTAGGGCAGGCCCTCGTTTTGAAGCGCGGGAGTCGCAACACCCCGTCGCCCCAGCGAAGGCTGGGGTCCATGCCGAGTCCGAGCCCAGGCGAGCGCCGGCGGGTGCTCGCCGGCTACGCTGTCGGAGCGCGGCGGCAGCATGGGCCCCAGCCTTCTGGGGCGACGAAAAGGCCCGGCCCCACTTGCAGGCGATGGGTTCGCACCAATTCGCCGCCCCAGGCCGATCGCCTTCCCCGTCCCCCGATTCCGGCCGATGCAACGCGGGCGGGCGAGGTTCGTTGCTGCTCCGTCGCGACCGAACAGGATCAAGGAAAATGCCGCTCACCCGCCGCCATCTGCTCGCCGCCGGCCTCGTCGTCCCGTGGCTCGGCCTGCCCGGTTGCGTCACCCGCGTCGGTGAAATCCCGAACCTCGAGGAGGCGATCCGGCGGCTGCTGATGGTCTCGACCCAGCGGGCGCTGGCCCGTTTGCTCGTCGAGCGCGGCTATTTCGCCGACGAGCTGGCGCGGGTGAACCTGCCCTCGCAGCTCGGCGGCAACCGCTTCGCCGAGGCGTTCGCGGTGCTGCTAGGCTCGCGCATGGTCCAGGACCGGCTGCTGCGCCTCGTCAACGACGCGGCGGCGGAAGGGGCGCGGGCGGCGGCGCCGATCGTCTACGAGACGATCCGCGGCATGACCATCGACGACGCCCGCCTGGTCCTGCGCGGCGGCCCGACCGCCGCCACCGACTATCTCCAGCGCGCGATCGGCGAGGGCCTGTTCAACCGCATGTATCCGGAGGTCGGCCGCGTCCTGCGCCTCGCCGACGACCGCATCGTCGCCCGGGCCCTGCAGATCGCCACCGGCATCGACTTTGCCGGCCTCCAGGCCGACGTCACCCGCAAGGCGGCCCTCGGCCTCTACCGCGCCATCGCCCGCGAGGAATCCGCCATCCGCGCCGACCCCGCCGCCGCCGGCGACCCGATGCTGGCGCGGCTCCTGGGCGGGCGCTAGCGGCTCTCGCCGCTCTCCCGACTATTGCGGGCTCGCCGGGAATCCGGGGGCCGTGATTCGAATGTCCGCGCCGGCGCGCTCGAACCATGATTTCCACTCGAGCCGCATCTCGGGGGTCTGCAGCCTGGTGCCCTTTTCGTTGCCGACTTCGAAATATTCGGCGCGAACGTCCTTGAGCAGCCCGGCGGGCGGGTCCGGGAGCTTGAGGTGGCGCGTCCAGTAGATCGTCGACTGGAGCCCGTCGGTGACCAGGACGAGGGTGCGCACGTTCGCCTCCCAATGGAGCTGGGGGTCGCTGGCGGCGCGGACCACCTGCTCGGTGATCGGCGAGGTCTTCGCGTCGGGCAGCTGCTGAAGCTGCGTGACCAGCCCGTCGAGTTGCTTTTTGAACTCGTCATATTGCCGGCCCAGCAATTGCGCGCCTTCGTCCCACCGCGCGGTGCTCGCCTTCCCCGGGATGCAGCCATTGTATATCTGATGGAGGGGAGTGGCCGTATCGCCGCCGAAGGAAACGATGAGAACCCTGCTGTAGCGGTCGAGGCCGTCGACGGCGTCCTTGATCCGCGATCCGATCCGTTCCGCATTTTCCTTCGAGAGGCGGTCGGTCGCGTCGATCAGGAAAAGAACGGCTTGCGGGGTGGGAACGTTCGTGAGGCATCCGGTATGGGCATCCGTCTCCTTCGCCTCTCCGGTTTTGGTATATTGCCAGGCGAAATAGCCTCCCCCGCCGACGAGCGACACGAGGAGGAGCGGTACCAGCAGGGCCGCCAGGCCGCCGCCGCCGGAAGGACGGGAGGAACCGTATTTGGCCATTCAGGTGCGCCTCGGTCTCAGCCAGCTGACGTTTCCGCCTTCAGGTGCCGGCGGGTCGGTGCGCGGCGCGCGTGCGGGCGCCTTGAGGTGACGCAACCCCTGACACGCATGTTCGAGTTCTTTGCGCTTGCGCTTGCCCAGGTTACCCATCTCCGTCCGACTCTTGTCGATGACCGACTGGCTCACCTGCGCACGCTGAAGCAAGGATTCTATGCGCCTCGTAAAGGTAGCGAGCCGGTCCGCAAAATAGTCTAGCTCCTCTTTATAATCGACGTCGATGGCGTACTGGCTCTTGTCCCCGCCCAAATGGGAACGAACAACACCAACCATGATGTGCTCGGCGTCTCTTAGCTCGCGAACGTCGGCGTTTAGCTGGGAGATGACATTTTCGTAGTCGACCAGTATTTCCTTCAGCGCCAGTTTCCTTGCCTGGAGGATCGAAGGCACGTCGTCGAGCTTTGCGATGGCAGCAGCGATGCGGTGTTCCAGCTCCGCCGCCATTCCGCGCCGCACGTCCTCGAAGGCGAGCTCGGCATTCTCGACGGCGAGCTTGTGGCCCCTGATGCGCGGGAAATGCCCCATCGTGTCGACGAACTTCGAGGAAACCAGCGTGATCACTCCGATCGAGAAGAAGCAATAGCCGAGCGCTGGCAAATCCAGGATGCCGGAGAAAGGATGCGCCTGTATCTCACGTGCGGCGGTCCCGAACATGTCGAGGTCTCCCGCATCCCCGGCACGGCGGGCCAAGGTGAGAAGCAGCAGGTAAAAGATGGTCGCCAACGAGGACATGAGGAAGCCGATGCGGCCTCGCCAGCCGTTCCCGTCCGCCCGCGGGTCCGAGAATTGGTACGACCAGCCGAAACAAATTCCGAGGAAGATCGTCGAAATCGAGAGGATCATCGCCAGCGCGGCGCCTCCTATCAGGCCGTTCTTCTGCGATCCCGAAAAGAATGCCGTGTTCAGTATGAACTCAAACGCGGTGACGCCGATCAACGAGAGTAGGAATTTTGCGTCTATGGGGTGGCCGGCGTGGACCCCCTTCTTCGACTCCAGCCCGTAATCCTCTATGAATTTGTCGTGTTCGCGTCGGATTTCATGGAAATGGCGGGCAAGGGGGCCGAGGTGGCTATCGACGTCGGCCACGACGTCCTCGACCTTGCCCTTGAACTCTTCCTTGATCGCGTTCGGCCGGCATTCTTCGAGCTGGGTCTCCTCCTCGTTCGTCTCTAGGTCGAGAGCGTCGAGGACGTCGTCGGCGCGGCCATGGCCTCGATGGAGATAGGATCGAAGCTGGCCCTCTATCTGGCTGACGAGCTGGCCCGCTCCACCCTCGCCGCCGCGCCGCGCCAACATTCGCGCGTTCCGCTCGAGCTTGACCCGGCGATCGATATTGAATGCGACGGGGGAGGCGAGAAACGGATTCGGGCCACGTCGAAAGAAGTCCGCGAAGAAGCCGAATATGGAGCGGCTGGGGGTGGCGAGCGGGCCGGGCTGGTACCGCATCCGTTTCTTATCGCGTACCGGCACCAGATAGGAAATGAAGTGCCAGCCGCTCGCGGCGTCCTTCTTGATCGGCATCGCAGACAGGCCCCCCACTATCGCAAGCCGCTTCGACAGGAAGCGCCGCGGCTCGACAGATCTTACGCAATACCCCGGAAGACCGAACCTGCGTTACGGGCACGGGATGGTCAATAGCGAGTTTGCCACCGCGCCTCCGGTCGTCTCGGCGCTATTTGCGCTGACATGTCCTTGTCCTGACGGCATAATAGCCGCTGCGATCTTCGGAGGAGGCCGATCGATGTCGAATCGCGACTACGAGCGCGGTGTCCGTGACGGCCGCCACGGCACGTATCGTCCGCCTCATGAGAAGGGGCTCTTCATGGGCCTTCTCAGCAGCTATACTCCGGACGAATACGAGGATCGCAAAGACTACGACCAAGGCTACGGCCATGGCAGGCGATCCCGCTGAGCGCTGACTCAGCCTGTTCTATTTCAGGACTCGACCGATGCTGCGACTTGAATGGCGCCCCGGCCGCGCCCCGGCATTCGGCCGGCATTCGCCGGGCGACCATCCCGCAGGAGCGCGGCATGCGCATGGCGCCGGCCCGGCCAGGCGTGGACCGGGCGCGGGCCGCGACGGGACCGGTGCCCGGACTTGCCTCGCTGGGTCGTTCATGCTATGTTCGAGCTGGCTCTTTGACATCGTCAGGCATTGTTTCTGGTCCGGCCCCGGCCGACTCGCGCCCGGCTGTGATCGGAAAAACCGATCAAAAAGTCGCTATTGATCGGAAGGATTTTTATTTTCACGGAACTTCGGAACTTCCGGCCCTTCGTCGCCCTGAAAATGGTACGAAGGCGGGCGGGAGGACAGGGGCATGGCCGACGCCGAAGCTGACGACGCCGCCGAAGCGGAGCTGGCGGGCTTTCTCGCCAAGTTCGAGCCGGAGGTCGCCGCGCAGGCTCATTCTCTCCTCGGCAAGATGCGGGCGCGGATCGCGGGCGCGCAGGTTTTGGTCTACGACAATTACAATGCGCTCGCGATCGGCTTCGGGCCGAGCGGGAAAGCGGGGGAGGCGGTGCTCTCGCTCGCCGTGTTCCCGAAGTGGGTGACGCTCTGCTTCCTGCGCGGCAAGGGGCTCCCCGATCCCGCCGGGCTGCTCAAGGGCGAAGGCAGCCGGGTCCGCCACGTCCGCCTCGATCCGCCCGAGCGGTGGGACATGCCGGAAGTCCAGGCGCTCATCTCGGCGGCGCTCGCCCGCGCCGAGCCGCCCATCGACCCCGCCGCCGAGCCCCGCCTGGTCATCAAGTCCGTCTCGGCGAAGCAGCGCCCGCGCCGGCCGCTTTCGCCGGCCCCGGCCGCCGCGCGCGCGGCATCCGCCCGGCACTGACCCGGCAGCGCCCCGGCACCACCCGGCCCTCCCGCGGTTCGAGTGGCGGCGGCGCCGGCCTAGCGGGAAGCGTTGAGGAGGGGCTCCAGACGAAGCCGCGCCCCGTTTCGTTTCATCCACGCCCGCGTGCATTCGAGCGATCGGGAGCTGTTCTTGCGCCCCATCAGGAGCATGGCACGCTCGGGGTCGAGCGGATCGAAGCGAAGCGCCCGCATGCCGCAACGTCGCGCCGCGCGGGTGACGGCTTCCACGCTGGCGCTCTCCCCGAGCGCCAGAGGCGTGCCAGGCACCGCAAAAGCGGCAGCCAGGGCGATCAGGATCACTTGGCCTTCTCCCTCGGCTTCGGCTCCGCCAGCCTCGCTGGGCGCTGACCGAAGCGCTCGGGGCGGTCGTCGCTCTCTCGCGTCTACCATGGCTTCGCCGTAAGCGGAATCGCGACCGTAGGGGAAGTTCGGAACTTCCGCCTCCGATCGCCACCCTCGCGCCCGGTCCGAGGTCCCGGTAGAAGGCCCTGCGAATCCCCAACCAGCGCAAGGCTCGTCACCGCCATGAAATTCTTCGTCGACACCGCCGACACCGCCGAGATCCGCGATTTGGCCGAGACCGGCCTTCTCGACGGCGTCACCACCAATCCCTCGCTGATCAACAAAGCGGGCCGCAACTTTCTCGAGGTGGTGAAGGAGATTGCCGGGATCGTGCCGGGGCCCGTCTCCGCCGAGGTGGTGGCGACGGACCACAAGGAGATGATGCGCGAGGCCGAGATCCTGCGCCGGATCGCCGACAATGTGACGGTTAAGGTGCCGCTCACGATCGACGGGCTCAAGGCCTGCAAGGCGCTGACCGGCGAGGGGACGATGGTCAACGTCACGCTCTGCTTCACCGCCAACCAGGCCCTGCTCGCCGCCAAGGCGGGCGCGACCTTCATCTCGCCG
This sequence comes from Allosphingosinicella sp., assembly GCA_045811445.1. Classification (GTDB taxonomy): domain Bacteria; phylum Pseudomonadota; class Alphaproteobacteria; order Sphingomonadales; family Sphingomonadaceae; genus Allosphingosinicella. The sequence continues at coordinate 5,771 of JBJMTY010000076.1, forward strand.
TTCGTCGGCCGGCACGACGATACCGGCTTCGACGGCATGCAGATCATCTCCGAGATCCGCCAGATCTACGACAATTACGACTTTGGAACGCAGATCCTCGTCGCCTCGGTCCGCCATCCGATCCACGTCCTCCAGTCGGCGCTGATCGGCGCCGACGTGATGACGGCGCCGCCCGCCGTGATCCGCCAGCTGTTCAAGCATCCGCTCACCGACCGCGGCCTGGAGGCGTTCCTCGCCGACTGGGAGAAGACGGGGCAGACGATCGGCTGACCGGGTGCCTCCCCGTCCTGCGGACGGGGAGGGGGACCACCCGGAGGGTGGTGGAGGGGTCGAGGCGCAGGCTCCTGCAATCTCGCGCTCGAAACGCGGAGTCGGGACCCTTACCCCTCCACCACCTTTCAGGGGGGTCCCCCTCCCCATCGGCACGATGGGGAGGATTTTCTGCATCGCTTCTTAACCTTGTTCGGGTTAGCTTCTGCTCATGGGGAAGGTGATCAGCTTCGAGGACCGGGCCGTCGCGAACCTGCGCGCGCGGGTCGCCGCGGCCGAGGAGGCGAACCAGGATCTGATCGCCTTCGCCCGCGGCCATTCGGGCGCGGTGGCCTCGATCCACGAGGCGGTGCTCGCCGCCGTCGAGGCCGAGGGCTTCGACCATCTCATCCACATCGTCACCCAGGAATGGCCGCAGATCCTCGGCCTCGACGCGGTCGCCATGGCCTTGTTCGTCGGCGACAAGGGGCTGCGCGCCGACGCCTCGGGCCTGCAGTTCGTCGACCCGCGGCTGGTCGAGCGGTCGATCGCCGGTCTCGAAGGCGTGGTGCTGCGCGGCTGTACGCGCGGCCATCCCCTGTTCGGGCCGGCCTGTCCGTTGATCCGCGCCGAGGCGCTGGTGCGGCTCGACGCCGCCGCGCCGCTCCCGGGCGGCCTGCTCGCGCTCGGCCAGCGCGAGGAGCAGGGCTTCGAGACCCGGCACGGCTCGGAGCTGCTGGTTTTTCTGGGGCGCGTCCTCACCCGGTCGATGGCGCGGTGGCTGATCCCCTAGGCCATCCGGCGAGCGCCCTGGCGCTGGCCTGGCAGCACCATCTCGCCCGCGACCGTCGCCGCTCGCCGCACACCGTCCGCGCCTACGCCGCGACCGCGCATCGGCTGATCGCCTTCCTCGCCGGCCATCTCGGCGGCGCCGTCGACGCGGCAGCGCTCGCCGGCCTCGCGCCGTCGGACCTGCGCGCCTTCCTCACCCGCCGCCGCGCCGAGGGCCTCGGCAACGGGTCGGCGGCCCGCGAGCTCTCGGCGGTGCGCGGCTTCCTCGCCTTCGCCTGCGGCGAGGCTGCGGTGCCGCGGCTCAAGGGGCCGAAGCGGCCGCGCGGCGTCCCGCGGCCGATCTCGCCCGACGAGGTCGTCGCGCTCGCCGAGGAGACGGGAGAGGATGCGCGGCACGAATGGATCGCCGCGCGGGACTACGCCGTGCTGATGCTGCTTTACGGGTCGGGGCTGAGGGTGGCCGAGGCGCTCGGCCTCACCGGCGCCGCTCTGCCGCTGGGCGAGACCTTGGTCGTCACCGGCAAGCGAAACAAGACGCGGGTCGTGCCTTTGCTCGATTCGGTGCGCGAGGCGATCGAGCTCTATGTCGCGCTCTCGCCCTGGCCGGCGGGGCGGGACGAGCCGCTTTTTCGCGGCGCGCGCGGCGGGCCGCTCAACGGCGAGCTGGTCCGCCGCGCGGTGCGGCGGGCGAGGGTGCGGCTCGGCCTCTCCGACCGGACGACGCCGCACGCGCTGCGCCACAGCTTCGCGACCCATTTGCTCGGCCGCGGCGTCGACCTGCGTTCGCTGCAGGAGCTGCTCGGCCACGCCAGCCTGTCCTCGACCCAGATCTACACCTCGGTCGATGCCGCGCACCTGATGGACGTCTATCGTAACGCCCATCCAAGGGCTTAGCCGCGGCGGTTGCGCACCAGCTGCAG
>JBJMTY010000077.1:0-11917 GCA_045811445.1 Allosphingosinicella sp.
CGCGCCGGCCGCGGGGGCGGCGGCGGGAGCCGTGCCCTCGACGGGCCGGATCCGCATGCCGGTCAATTTCTCGATCGCCTCGATCGCCTCGGCGTCGGCGGGGGCGGCCAGCGTGATGGCGATGCCGGTCTTGCCGGCGCGGCCGGTGCGGCCGATGCGGTGGATATAATCGTCCGGGTGCCACGGCACGTCGTAGTTGAAGACGTGGCTGACGTCCTTGATGTCGAGGCCGCGGGCGGCGACGTCGGACGCGACCAGGATGTTAATCTCCCCGGCCTTGAAGCGGTCGAGCTCGCGGATACGCTCGGGTTGCTCCATGTCGCCGTGGATCTCGCCGGCGTTGAGGCCGGAGCGCTTGAGGCTCTGGGCGAGCTCGCGGACCGTCGTCTTGCGGTTGCAGAAGACGATGGCGGTGCGGACGTCGTTGCCCTTGAGCCGGTCGGTCAGGACCTGCTTCTTCCTGCGCGAATCGACCTTCAGGACGCGCTGGTCGATGGAGACGTTCGCCGTGGCGGGACGCGCGACCTCGATCGTCTTGGGGCTGGTCAGGAACTTGTCGGCGAGCTTCTTGATCGGCCCCGGCATGGTCGCCGAGAAGAGCAGGGTCTGGCGGACCGTGGGCAGCTTCGAGCAGATTTCCTCGATGTCGGGGATGAAGCCCATGTCGAGCATGCGGTCCGCCTCGTCGATGACGAGCAGGTTGCAGCCGGTGAGCAGGATCTTGCCGCGCCCGAACAGGTCCATCAGCCGGCCCGGCGTGGCGATCAGCACGTCGACGCCCTTTTCGAGCTTCTTGATCTGGTCGGCCATGTTGGTGCCGCCGATCAGCAAAGCCATGTTGAGCTTGTGATATTTGCCGTATTTCTCGAAATTCTCCGAGACCTGCATGGCCAGCTCGCGGGTCGGCTCGAGGATCAGCGAGCGCGGCATGCGGGCGCGGCTGCGGCCCTCGCCGAGAATGTCGATCATCGGCAGCACGAAGGCGGCGGTCTTGCCGGTGCCGGTCTGGGCGATGCCGATCAGATCGCGGTTCATCAGCACCGAGGGGATGGCCTGGCGCTGGATCGGGGTCGGCTCGTTATAGCCCGATTCCTCCACCGCGCGGAGCAATTCGTCTGAAAGGCCGAGGTCGGCAAAGCTCATCGGTGTCTGTTTTCCGGAAAGAATGAAGGGCGGCCGGGGAGCGCCGCCTCGGCCGCGGAGCGGCTTGTGACGCCGCGCGCGGCAAAGTCAAGCGAAGCTCAGTCCCGGCGGCTCAATCGCAGGGTCCGGAACCGGTCGATGCCGCACTGGCCGCCCATGCGCGAGCGGATCGCGTCGCGGTCGGCGCAGATCATCCCGTCGGCATTGGGGGTGACGTAGAAGCCGTAATAATAATCGAGCGCGGGGCAGCTCGAATCGAGCCTGGCGCGCAGCCGGGTGCGGTCGCGCAGGATCAGGTCGACGCTGTTGGGCCCCGCCATCGCGGCGGCCACGACCTGCCGCGCAGCCACGCATTTGGGCCCCTTTTTCTCCTTCCAGTCGAGCGCCGCCTGCGGCCCGGGCGCGTTGCGGAGCGTGGGCGTCAGGCGCACCATGATCTGCTCGCGCACGACGAGCTGGGCGTAGCGGTCCGGCGCCGCCGGCGCGGCGCCCCCGGCCGCCACCAGCAAGGTCGCGGCGGCCAACGCCCTCAACATGCGATTAGGCTCCATCCCGGCGACATCGCGGCAGGCGCTTGAACATGCGATTAATTCCCCCTCCGCGCGGTTCAGCCTAGCTCAGCCGCCGCCCGCCGCCAATCTCTGGCGGAAGGGCCGAGTCCGTGCTTGCGGAAGGCCGATTTCGCCCATAGGAGTCGCGCCCGCATCAGGGCGGCCGCGGGACGGCCGCTCTCCAACGCACAGACACGGAGACCAGACATGGCGACCCAGCCGCCGGCCAACGCGTTGCCGATCTTCTACGGCGACATCCAGCCGCTTTCGAGCACTCAGCACCCCAATTACACGCAGCGCCGCACCGACCGCGCGCCGTTCCTCGCCGGCGGCCATGCCATTCCGGTCACGATCGACGAGTTCGTCTCGTGCCAGCGTTTCTACCCGGTGATCTTCTCGATCGGCGAGAATCCGGTGCCGCTGGCGCTGATGGGGCTCAACGAGGGCGTCAACGTCTTCGTCGACGGCGAGGGCAAGCTGCTCAACGACGACACCTATCTGCCGGCCTATGTCCGCCGCTATCCGTTCATGCTCGCCCGGCTCCAGCCGGAATCGGAGGAGCTGTCGCTCTGCTTCGACCCGACCAGCAACCTGGTCGGCGAATATGACGACGGCACGGCTTTGTTCGAGGACGGCAAGCCCTCCGAGACGACCAACAACATCCTCAAATTCTGCGAGGAGTTCGAGCTCTCCGCCCAGCGCACCGTCTCGTTCATGAACGAGCTGCGCCAGAGCGGCATGCTGATGGAAGGCGAGGTCTCGATCCAGCCGACCGGCGCCGAGCAGCCCTTCGTCTATCGCGGCTTTCAGATGGTCAACGAGGAGAAATTGCGCGAGCTCCCCGCCGAGGAGGTCCACCGCATGAACCAGAGCGGCATGCTGCCGCTGATCATGGCGCACCTCTTCTCGATGCAGCTGATGCGCGAGATCTTCGCCAAGCAGGTCATCCAGGGCAAGGGCCCCGAGCTGCCCGGCGTCGAGGTGCCGGCGGCGGGCAACGCGTGATGGCGAGCGCGGCGGCGATGACCGGCCAGGAGGCGGCGCGCTACACGCGCGTCGCCGTCGGCCTGCACTGGCTGATCGCGGCCCTGATCGTCGCCAACCTCGCAATTGGCCTGTTCCACGAGGATTTCGACCGGTCGGTGCGCGGCGCGCTGATGGCCTTCCACAAATCGACCGGCATCACCATCCTGCTGCTCAGCCTCGCCCGGCTGGCCTGGCGGCTGACCCACCGTCCCCCGGCCTACGACGCGGCGATGAAGCCGTGGGAAGCGACGCTGGCGCGGCTGACCCACATCCTCTTCTACGTGCTGCTGATCGTGCTGCCGCTGAGCGGCTGGCTGATCTCGTCGACCGGCAAGAAGCCGGTGGGCCTGTGGTACGGCCTGTTCGACATCGCCAGGCTCCCGGCCTCCCCGGCCACCCACGAGCTGTGGGAGGAGAGCCACCAATTGCTCGGCTATGCGATGCTCGTCCTCCTCGTCCTCCACGTCGCGGGGGCGCTCAAGCATCATTTCGAGGGCCACCGCCAGATGTTCCGCAGGATGACCCTGTTCGGGCGCTAAATGGCGCCGCCGCCGGGGCTCTTGAAACCGAAACGCCTTTTCATACATTGGGTTAGACGCGGCGCCGTTTCCCCCCTTTTCGGCTCCGCGTTGCGCTCCCTCGGGAGCGCTCCTCCCTGAACCTGGCCAGCCGGCGATACCCTCGCCGGCTGGTTTTTTTGTGCGCTTTGCCCCGAAAACCGGGGGAGGGCCTATTCCGCCGCGATGGCCACGGGCGGCTCGAGGGCGGCGCTCGCCAGCGCGCGGACGATGTCGGCGAGGAGCCCGGCGATACGGTCGAAGCCGGGGCCGGGCGCGCGCAGATCGGCGGCGAGGTAGAGCGAGCGGTCGAGCTCGACCTGCAGAGCGTGGAAGCCCTCGGCCGGGCGGCCGTGGCGGCGCGTGATCTCGCCGCCGGCATAAGGCGCGTTGCGGGCGACGGCGAGGCCGGCGCGGCGCACCGCGGCTTCGGCGGCGTCGATCAGCGCCGGCGCCAGGCTGGTGCCGTAGCGGTCGCCGAGCACGACCGGGGGCTCGCGCGCCGGCGCGGCGCGGGGCGGCATCGAGTGGCAATCGAGCAGCACCGCGACGCCGAACCGGTCGCGCGCGGCGGCGAGCGCCTCCTCCAGCGCGGCGTGATAGGGCCGGTAGACGGCCTCGATCCGCCGCGCGATCTCCTCGGCCGGGATGAGCTGCCGCCAGATCGCTCCCGCGCCGGCGATCCGCGCCGGGACGAGGCCGAGGCCGCCCCGGGTGCGCGCCGATTCGGTGACCAGCGACGGGTGCGGCCGCGGCACGACGAGGGCCGGGTCGAGCTCGGTCTCATCGCGGTTGAGGTCGATCTCGGCGCGCGGCGCTTCGGCGACGATCGCCGTCGCCCCGTCCGCGACGGCCCGCCACACCAGCCGGTCGACCAGCCGGTCCTCCAGCGCCTCGAGCTTGGGCCGGGGCAAACGCGACGCGTTGAGCAAGGCATCGCCGTAGCGCCGGCCGGCGTGCGGCACCGACAGCACGACCGGGCTCGCGGGAGCCCGCGGCCCGAGGCGGCGGAAGGGGAGCTTGGGTTCGGCCATTTTCCTATCGAGGGTAGATAGTCCGCTTTTGGCACGCAATCGACTGCCGGCGCGAAATCGGGCCCGAGGCCCGCTCGCGCGCTGGAAAAGCGGCCGCGCTTCCGGCATATCGTCCGGAACCGCTTTACGCGCATGGGGCGCACACGGTTCCGGGAGCGTCGATGATCAGGATCCTGCTGGCCGAGGACGATCCGTCGATGCGGGCCTATCTCGCGCGCTCGCTCGAGCGCTCGGGCTACCAGGTCGTCTCGGTAGACCGGGGCACCGAGGCGCTGCCGCTGATCGAGAAGGAGCGCTTCGACCTCCTCCTCACCGACATCGTCATGCCCGAGATGGACGGCATCGAGCTCGCCCAGAAGGCGGCAGTGGCGGCTCCCGACATGCGGGTGATGTTCATCACCGGCTTCGCCGCGGTGGCGCTGAAGGCGGGACGGGCGGCCCCTTCGGCCAAGATCCTCTCCAAGCCCTTCCACCTGCGCGACCTGGTGGCGGAGGTCGATCGCCTGTTCCAGAGCGAGGACCAGCACGGGCGGCTCTGAGCCCGTCAGCATCCGCCGTGCCCGTCTTCGTCCACCTCACCTCCCACCGCAACGTCGCGGCGATCCGTCGCGGCGGCCTCGCGCTGGTCAGGCGCCGGATGCGGCCGCGCGGCGTCTACGCGCTCCCGGTCACGCCCAATTTCCAGGTCTCGCACCAATGGCTGCGCGAGCTGAAGCGGGGCGGGGGCGGGACGATCGTCGGCGTCTATTTCCGGGTGCCGGACGACGAGCCGGTCGAGGTCGGCCATTTCGACAGCGGCCATGTGGCGATGAACGCCGCGGAGGCGACCGCGCTCATGCTCGCGGCCGAAGCGCTCGACCCGAACGCCGCGCGCGCTGCCGACAAGGCCTCGAAGGCGGTGCAAACCGGCCGCCGCCTGCCCTCCTCGCCCGAGGGGTTCGAGGTGATCGTGCCGCGCGCCATCGCCCGCGCCGAGATCCTGCGCATCAAGCCGCTGCCGCAGGTGGTCGGCTGGCGCTACCGGCCCGGCGCCAACGGCGCGCCGCCCTGCCTGTGCCTGTGCTGCGAGAAGGGGGCCTATGGCGTCAGGAAGCTGCTCCGCGCCGTCGAGGCGGAGGAAGCCGGGGGACGCCGCCCGAAAGCAACGATCTTCGGCCGATGATCTTCTGGCAATGAGCGCGGCACCCGGCGCTCCCGCGCCCGTTTAGCCTTTCATGCCCCGCTATTTCTTCAACGTCCGCGCGCCCGGTTTCGAGGAGACCGACATTAGCGGGCGGCGCTGCGCCAACGACGTCGCCGCGCTCGCCCACGCCTTCGAGCTGGCCGGCGGGCTGGTGCGCGAGCAGCTCGAGCGGCTCGATTACGGCTGCCGCGGCGAAGTGCAGGTGGAGGACGAGGCGCACCGCGAGGTGATGGTGCTGCCGGTCCGCGCCGCGGCCTATTGAGGAAAGTCGGCCAAGGCGGTTGCGTGGGCGCGGCGCCCTCGCTACATGCGCCGCCGTGGGCGTGTAGCTCAGTGGTAGAGCACTGTGTTGACATCGCAGGGGTCGCAAGTTCAATCCTTGCCACGCCCACCATTTCCCCCCTCAGCGCGATCCTCGATAGTCCTCCGCGGGCGGCCTCGGCACGCGCGCGGGGTCGATGTGGCGCCAGTCGGGGCCGCGGCCGAGGCGCGCGTTGAAGCGGGCGTTGAACGCGAAGTCGTCGCGCGCGGGACTGTCGAGGCCGGGGCCGTAGAGGCGGGTCACGTCGGCCGGGGAATAGCCCATCAGGCCGAGCAGGCTGGGGAAGATGCGGTAGGCGGTGGCGCGGTCGCGGTTGAGCGCGGCGGCGCGCAGCCAGGCGCCGCCGGCTTGTGCGCCCGAGACGATCACGAGCGGGACGAGCCCTTCCGCCGGGGCGGGATCGGGGCTGCAATGGGTGTTGGCGCCCGGCTCGCCGCGCTCGTGGAGGTTCTGGCCGTGGTCGGAGGTATAGACGATGGTGGCGTCGCCGATGCCGGGCCCGAGCAGCCGGTCGAAGAAGGCGCCGACGTTCCAGGCGAGGGTGTTGCGATAGGCGTTGCGATATTCGCGCCACTCCGCCGGGCTGCCGCCGAAGCCGGCGCGGCTCCCGGTGTCGCCGACGTCGAGGAAATGGCCGCGCGGCAGAGCGGGGCGGTAGAGCATGAAGGCATCCGGATATTTGTCGTGGACCGGGAAATGCGCGCCGACCTTGTTGACGAGGATGAAGTCGCGGCGGCTGTCCTTGAGGTAGCGCGAGACGAGGTCGGCGGCCGCCTGGTCGCGCTCGACGACGGGCAAGCGGGCGAGGCTGACCGTCCGGTCGACCTCGGTCAGCTCGTCCGGGGCGAGGGGGAGCGCGGCGGGATCGGGGCGCTGGGCGTCGACGTAGATCGTCCGGTAGCCCGCCGCTTTGGCATAAGCGAAGAGCGAAGGGCCGGCGGCGTCGAGGCGGCGATAGTCGGCGCGGGTGCCGCCGTAGCGCAAGGTCAGGTTGCTGCCGAAGCTGCAATGGGTGATCGAGGCGGCATAGCCGAAATTGGCGACGGCGAGGCCGGGGCGCGGCGCGGCGAGCCCGGAGCGGACGCCGGCGGGATCGTCGACGTCGAGATATCGGGCGGCGACGCTCTCGTCGATCAGGAAGACGAGGTCGCCGGGCGGCGCGGCGGCGGGGCGCAGCGCGACCGGCCGGCGGGCGGGGCGGGGCTCGCTCGCCGCTTCCCAACCGGCGAGGGCGGCGTAGGAGAGGCCGGTCGCCGGCGCGGGCAGGCCCCGCGCGCCCTCGCCGCCGCGCACGTAGAGCAAGAGCGAGAGGCCGAGGAGGGCGGCGAGCGGGGCGAGGCCGGCGAAGCGGAGCGGGCGCCGGGGCTTCAGCGCGATCCCGGCGGCGAGGAGCAAGGCGAGGGCGAGCGGGGCGACGAAGGCGCGGCCATATTGCGCCAGCGCGTTGCCGGTGTCGCCGGTCGACGAGACCATGGTGATGAAGGCATCGTAGGTCAGGAACTGGCCCGTCACCGCTTCGAACGCGCCGACGAAGAAGCCCGCGGCGGCGAAGAGCAGAGCCCAGGCGAGCCGCGCCCAGGCCGGGCGCGCATAGCCGCCGAGCAGCAGGCACGCCGTCGTCCCCGTCCACAGCGCCAGGAACGCGGCCAGGCCCGGCGAGAGGCCGAGCGACATCGTCCGCGCCGCGGCCGCCGGCACGCAGGCGAGCAGATAGAGAGCGAGCAGCCCTTGCTTGACCCTCGGCCGGAACGTCATGACTCTCCTCTAGCGGGGAGCCGTTAACTATCGCTCTACGCGGGCTTCAGCCCTTCGCCCGCATGGGCCGCCCGCGCGGCAGTCGATGTCTCCAGGCGGGCGGCCCGCGCCGGCTACCAGATGCGGACGCGGTTTTCGGGGGCGATGTAGAGCTTGTCGCCGGGCCTGACGCCCCACGCCTGGTACCAGGCGTCGACGTTGCGCAGCGGCGCGATCGAGCGGATCTGGCCCGGCGAATGCGGGTCGCTGACCAGCTGCTGGCGAAGCGCGTCGGGCCGCTGCAGCGTGCGCCACACCTGGCCCCAGCCCAGGAAGAAGCGCTGGTCGCCCGTATAGCCGGCGATGACCGGCGCCCGCTTGCCCTTGAGCGAGGTGTGATAGGCGTCGAGCGAGATCAGGACGCCGCCCAGGTCGCCGATATTCTCGCCCATCGTCGCCTTGCCGTTGATGTGCATGTTGGGCAGGTCGGCGAAGTCATAGGCTTCGTATTGCGCGCCGAGCCGCGAGGCCTGCGCGTCGAACTTGCGGGCGTCCTCGGGCGCCCACCAGTCGCGCAGCACGCCGTTGCCGTCCGACTTGCGGCCCTGGTCGTCGAAGCCGTGGCTGATCTCGTGGCCGATGACGCCGCCGATGCCGCCGTAATTGACCGCCATGTCCGCCTTGGGATCGAAGAAGGGCGGCTGGAGGATCGCGGCGGGGAAGACGATCTCGTTCTTGACGCTGTTATAGTAAGCGTTGACCGTCTGCGGGGTCATGCCCCACTCGGCCTTGTCGACCGGGTTGCCCATGCGGTTGCGGCGATAATCCCACTCGAAGCGGGCGGCGCGCTCGGCATTGCCGACGAGATCGCCGGGCACCACTTCCAGCGCCGAATAATCCCGCCACTTTTCGGGATAGCCGATCTTGACGTTGAAATGGGCGAGCTTGGCCAGCGCTTCCTGCTTGGTCGCCGGGCCCATCCAGGCGAGGTTGCGGATGCGGCCGCCGAGCGCGGTGCGCAGGTTCGCGACCAATTCGTCCATCTTGGCCTTGGACGAGGGCGGGAAGTACATCGCGACGTAATCGCGGCCGATCGCCTCGCCCATCGCATTTTCGGCGAACCCGACGCCGCGCTTCCAGCGGTCGCGCTGCTGCGGCTGGCCGTTGAGGAACTTGGAGCGGAACTCGAACTGCGCGTCGACGAAGCGCTTCGAGAGGAGGGGCGCCATGTCGTCGGCGATGCGGAACGCCTCCCAAGCCTTGAGCGTGCCGAGATCGGTGTCGGCGAACACTTCGGCGATCTTGGGGAAGGCGGTGTTCTGGGCGACGATCGCCCGCTCCGCCTTGGAGATGCCGGCCGCGGTCCAGAAGGTCTGCCACGGGAAGCCCGGCGCCTGGCGCTGCAGCTCGGCCACCGTCATCAAATTGTAGGTCTTGTCGCGGTCGCGGCTCTGGGCGCGGGTCCAGTGGGCGCGGGCGACCCGGGTCTCCATATCGACGACGTCGTCGGCGGCCTTCTTGGCGTCGGGCCAGCCCGCCATTTGCAGCATCTGCGCGACATATTGGCGGTAGCGGTCGACCTGCGGCTTGAACTTGGGATCGACGTAGAGGTCGCGGTCGCCGAGGCCGAGGCCGGACTGCCTGAGGTACAGCGAATAGATGTCCGGCTGCTTGGCGTCGTCGGAGACGCCGGGGCCGAAGAAGGAGGCGCCGAAGCCGCCCAGCGACTGGCCCATCAGCCGCGCGACGTCGTCCTTGCTCGCCGCCGCCTTGACCGAGGCGAGGCGCGCGGTCAGCGGCTGGGCGTCGAGCCGCTCGGCGGCGGCCTCGTCCATGAAGCTGCGGTAGAGCGCCGCGACCTTGGCGCGGTCGGGATGCTGCGGGTCGACGGCCGGATAGCCTTCGACCAGGCCGCGCAGGCGGGCCTCGGACAAATCGCGCAGGATGGCGAAGCCGCCCCACGAGGTCCGGTCGGCGGGAATGACGGTGTGGCTGGCCCAGGTGCCGTTGACGAAGCGGAACCAGTCGTCGCCGGGGCGGACGCTCTTGTCCATGCCGGCGAGGTCGAAGCCCCAGGTGCCGTAGCGGATCGCCGCGGCCGGGTCGGCGCGGGCGGCGCTGCCGGTGGCGGCGCGGCCGGTGGCGGCGTGGGCGGGGGCGATCAGCGACTGGATCGTGCAGGCCTCGTCGATACATTCGTGGCGCTCATGGGCGAGAGCCGGGATGGCGGCGGCGAGCGCGCCGAGGGAAATGGCGAGGCCGAGGCTCTTCTTCACGAATCATTCTCCTGTAAGTCTATGGTTTTGCGGACGATTCTCCCTCGTCGCCGCTTGCCGGCGGAGATAGAGCGGGGCGCGCCGAAATGCAATCGACCGTCGCGCGATCAGGCGGCGCGAGCGGGCCGCGCCGCGCGGAGCGCCTGGGCTGCGGCTTCGGCGAGGGCGAGCGCCTGGGCGGGACCGAGGCGCGGGTCGCACAGGCTCTCGTAGCGGGCGGGGATGTCGGCCTCGCTCACCGTCCCGCCGACGCATTCGGTGACGTCGCGGGCGGTCATCTCGACATGGAGGCCGCCGGGCACGGCCCCTTCGGCGCGGACCGCGGCGAAGAAGCCGGCGGCCTCGGCGACGATGCGTTCCAGCCGCCGCGTCTTGTGTCCGCCCGCCGCCCGCTCGGTATTGCCGTGCATCGGATCGCAGCACCACAGCACCGGATGGTCCGCGCCGGCGGCGGCGCGGACCAGAGGCGGCAGCCGGTTCGCGACCCGGTCGGCGCCGAGCCGCGCGATCAGCGTGATCCGCCCCGGCCGCCGCGCCGGGTTGAGCGCGTCGAGCAAATGGAGGAGCGTGTCGGGTTCGAGCCCCGGCCCGCATTTGACGGCGATCGGATTGGCGAGGCCGCGCAGCAGCTCGATATGGGCCGAGCCGGGAAAGCGGGTGCGATCGCCGATCCACAGCAGATGCGCCGAGCCGCCGTACCAGCCCGCGCCATCGCGCCGCACCAAAGCCTGCTCGTAGCCGAGCAGCAAGGCCTCGTGGCTGGCATAGAAGGGCGTTCCCGCCGCCGCGGCGAGAGGGCGCAGGTGGCTCAAGGTCGCCGCCGATTGGGCGTAAGCGTGGAACAGGCGCTGCGGGTCGGGCCGGCGCGCCTCCGCGTCGAAGGCGAAGCAATTGACGATGTCGCCGCGATACATGGGCAGGGTGACGCCCTCGCGCGTCTCGGCGATGCGCGTGCGGGGCTTGGCGAACTGGCCGGCGATCCGGCCGACTCGGATCACCGGCACGCCCGCCGCATCGGCGAGCCGCGCCGCCATTTTTTCCATCAGCGCGAAGGTGCCGCGGATCGCCTCGGGCGAGAAGCCGGCGAAGCTCTCGGCGCAGTCGCCGCCCTGCAGCAGGAAGGCGCGTCCCGCCTGGGCCTCGGCGAGCGCGTCGCGGAGGGCATGGGCCTCCTCGGCCGGCACGAGCGGGGGATAGGCGGCGATCTCGCGCAGCGCCGCGGCGAGCGCTTCCCCGTCCGGATAGTCCGGCTGCTGCCGAGCCTCCGCTTGCCGCCAGCTCGATGGGGTCCAGTCCCGCGCCATGGCCGGTTCCTTCGCGTAAGCCAGCGGCGAGCGCAAGGCCGCGAGGCGGTTGACGCGGCGAGGCGATGAGGCGAGTTAAGCCCCCGTGAAGAGCCTCTTTCCCCACAGCGAGACTACCGACGGAGTCACCGTGCGCGTCGCGGTCAGCTTCCTCCCCGAGCAATCCGAGCCGGCGCGCGGGCGCTGGTTCTGGGCCTATCACGTCCGCATCGAGAACGGGGGTACCGCCGCCGTGCAGCTGATCAGCCGCGAATGGACGATCGCCGACGGACGCGGCGGCCGCCACGAGGTGCGCGGCGAAGGCGTCGTCGGCGAGCAGCCGACCATCGAGCCGGGCGGCTCGTTCGACTATGTCTCGGGCTGCCCGCTCGCCACGCCGACCGGCTATATGGAAGGCCAATATCATATGGTGAGCGCCCAAGGCCGGGCCTTTGCCGCCTCGATCCCGCGTTTCCCGCTCGTCGCCCCCGCGGTGACGAGCTAGGGTTCGTACTCGATACCCGCAACGGTCGTGACGGAGCGGATTTTGGGCCAGGGCAAGGAGCGAGGAGGGAGCGATGCTGACGCATCGTGACCGACGAGGGACGCAGCCCTGGCCCAAAATCCACCCGCCGCTTCGCGGTCGCCCGGAGAAGGCCGCCGGCTACGTCGGGCCGCTTGTCCGGGCAACCAGCCCGGCCTGCGCCGCCCTCCTTGCCGGCGGCCTTCTCCGGGCGATCCCGACCATTGCGGGTATCGAGTACGGACCCTAGAGCCGACGAAGCAAGAAGATGGATGCCGGATCAAG
>JBJMTY010000078.1:0-4178 GCA_045811445.1 Allosphingosinicella sp.
CAATATCAATACAATACCCAAATCCCAAAACCATGAGAGCAAATCCACCGCGCCCATCTCGCGCAAATACATGCGCACCGGATCGTCGGTGCGGTCGACCGTTTCCTTCTTCTTCTCGACGATGAAGCGCTCGCCTTCGGAGCCGTCGGAGCCGTCGTCGGCGGGGGTGTCGATCTCGGGCTCGGCCGAGCCTTCCTCGTCCTCGTCCCGCTCCTCGTTCTCGACGACCTGGACGCCCATGTCGTTGAGCGACGACATGATGTCCTCGATCTGCTCGGACGACATCTGGTCCTGCGGGAGCGCGTCGTTGATCTCATCATAAGTGACGTAGCCGCGCTTCTTGGCGCGGGCGATCAGCTTCTTGATCGAGGCTTCGTTGAGGTCGATGAGGGGGGCGTCGCCGCCGTCCTTGGCCTCGTCCGTATCGACCGCGTTGTTCGTCTTCGCCATTAAAGCCATCAACCCGTTAAGAGCCGGCATCGCCCTCGATGAGCGCCGCCAGCTGCCGTTCCGCCTCGTCCCGCGCCGCCCGGAGCCTCTGCTGCTCCTGGTAGGACGCCTCGTCTCCGATCTCCTTCAGCCGCGCCGTCGCCGCGTCGAGCGCGGCTTCGAGCCCCGGCTTCGCCGCCAACGTGTCGATGACCAGAACGAGGTCCCGACAGGCACGTTCCGGTTCGGCATCGCGGCGGGTGAAGGAGAAGGACAATGTTTTCGCCCGGCGCAACCGCTCCGCGAGGGCGGCCGTGCCGGTGCCGGTCAATATGGTATCAAGCCGCTCCTGATCAAGCGCGCCGTGGCGGAGAGCCGCGTCGAGCAATGTGTCGCGCAGCTCGGCGGTGGTCTTGTCGGGCATGGCGAGGGCCGCGATCGCCTCGCTGTGGCCGGCGATCAGCTCGGGGTGGCGGAGCAGGCCGGCGAGGACGGCGCGGGCGGTCTGCGGCGCGAGGCCGGCGCTTCCCACCGCCCGCGCCGCGTCGGAGGTGGGGCGGGGCGGGGCGAAGCGGCCGCCGCCGCCGCCGCCGCCGCGATAGGGCTCGCCGCGCCGCCACTCCCGGCGCGGGGGCTCGGGCGGGCGGGTGAGGGTGGCGAAGCGGGAGAGCAATTCGGCGCGATATTGGTCGCGCACGTCCGCGTCGGCGATGGCGGCGACATGGTCGAGCAGCCGGCGGCGCAGGCCCGCGCGCTGCTCGGGCGTCGCCAGCGGCTCGGCGCCGCTTTCGTGGCGCCACAGGCGGTCGGCGAGGCCCTCGGGGGCCGCGAGCAAGGCCTCGAAGGCGGCGCGGCCGCCGGCGCGGATCAGATCGTCGGGGTCCTGGCCCTGGGGGAGGGAGACGAAAGCGAGCGAGCGGTCCGGCCCGACATGGGGCAGGGCGCGCAGCGCGGCGCGGATCGCCGCCTTCTGCCCGGCGGAATCGCCGTCGAAGCAGACGATCGGGCAGGGGGCGAGGCGCCAGAGCAGGCCGAGCTGCGTCTCGGTGACGGCGGTGCCGAGCGGCGCCAGCGCTTCGCCGATCCCCGCCTGGTCGAGCGCGATGACGTCCATCTGCCCCTCGACCACCACCAGCCGGCCCGCGCTCCGGCTCGCCGCGGCGGCCTTGTCGATGTTGAACAGGGTGCGGCCCTTGTCGAACAAGGGCGTATCGGGCGAGTTCAGATATTTGGGCTCGCCGGCGCCCAGGATGCGCGCCGAAAAGGCGATCGGCCGCCCGCGCCGGTCGCGGATCGGGAAAGTGAGGCGGCCGCGGAACCGGTCGTAGCGCTCGCGCTCGCCTTCGGGCGCGATCAGCAGGCCGGCCTCGACCAATTTGTCCTCGCCGAGATGCTTGAGGGCGGCCTTGAGCTTGCCCCGCCCGTCGGGCGCGTAGCCGAAGCCGAAGCGGTGCCGCGTCGCCTCGCTGATGCCGCGCCGATCGAGATAGGCCCGCGCCTCCGCGCCCTCCAGCCCGGCGAGCTGTGCCTCGAACCAGGCCTGGGCCGCCGCCATGACGTCGTGCAGGCCGGCGGCGCGCTCGGCTTTCTCCTGCGAGCGCGGATCGGGCGCGGGAACCTCCATGCCCGCCGCGTCGGCCAGCTCCTTGACCGCATCCATGAACGGCAGGCCGCGCGCATCGGTCAGCCAGCGTATCGCGTCGCCGTGCACGCCGCAGCCGAAACAATGCCAGAAGCCCTTGTCGTCGTTGACGTAGAAGCTCGGCGTCTTCTCCTTGTGGAACGGGCAGCACGCCTTCCACTCCCGCCCCGCCTTGGCGAGCTTCACCGTCCGCCCGACCAGCGCCGAGAGCGACGTGCGGGCGCGCAGCTCGTCCAGGAATTGCGGGCTGAGGGTCATGCCCCCGAGCTTAAGCGGAGAGCCGCGCCTTCACCAGCGCGCTGGCCTTGGACATGTCGATCCGGCCGGCGAGGCGCGTCTTCACCTCGGCCATGACCCGGCCCATGTCCTTGATCGAGGCGGCGCCCGTCTCGGCGACGATCGCGTCGATCGCGGCGGCGGCGTCCGCGTCGCTCATCTGGGCGGGGAGGAAGGCTTCGATCACCGCCACTTCGGCTTTCTCGGCGTCCGCCAGCTCCTGCCGGCCGCCTTTCTCGTACAGCTCGATCGATTCGCGGCGCTGCTTCACCATCTTCTGGAGCACGTCGCTCACCGTCGCGTCGTCGTCGCCGGCCGTGGCCGCGGTGCGCAGCTCGATGTCGCGATTCTTGATGCTCGCCTGGACGAGGCGCAGGGTCGCGGTGCGGGCCTTGTCGCCGCTCTTCATCGCGGTGACGAGGGCGGCCTTGATGTCGTCGCGGATCATGTCGAGGGTTCCGGTGGTCGGGCGGTGGTCGGGCGTGGGCAAGGCGTGTCTCTAGCGCCGCCGGCCGCGCTTTAATAGATTGACGCTGCGGCGCCCCCGGCTTAGCGGTCGGCGCTTAGCGACATCGCCAAACCCACGAGACGGAGTGCCCGCCGCCATGGCCGACGCCAAGCCCATGCCCGCGCCGAACGGAGCGACGGGCGTGCTGGCTCTGGCGGACGGCACGCTGGTGTGGGGGCGGGGCTTCGGCGCCGAGGGCGAGGCGGTCGGCGAAGTGGTCTTCAACACCGCGATGACCGGCTACCAGGAAGTGATGACCGATCCTTCCTACGCCTCGCAGATCATCGCCTTCACCTTCCCGCACATCGGCAATGTCGGCGCCAATTACGAGGATGTCGAAGCGGACAATCCGTGGGCGCTGGGCGCGATCGTGCGCCAGGACGTGACCGAGCCGTCGAGCTTCCGCGCCGTACAGGGCTTCGACGCCTGGATGCGCGCCAACGGCCGCATCGGCCTCTCCGGCGTCGACACAAGGGCGCTGACCCGGCGGATCCGCGAGCAAGGCGCGCCGAACGGGGTGATCGCCCACCGTGCCGACGGCCGGTTCGACGTCGACGCCCTCGTCGAGACGGCGCGCGCCTGGCCCGGGCTGGAAGGCATGGACCTGGCGAAGGACGTCTCGTGCCGGCAGATGTACCGCTGGTCGGGCGGGGGCTGGCGGCTCGGCGAAGGCTATGGCGAAGGCGGGGAAGGGGAGGACCGGCCGCACGTCGTCGCCATCGACTATGGCTCGAAGCGTAACATCTTCCGCAACCTCGCCGACGCCGGCGCGCGGGTCACCGTGCTGCCCGCCACCGCCACCTTCGAAGAGGTGATGGCGCACGCGCCCGACGGCATCTTCCTCTCCAACGGCCCCGGCGACCCGGCCGCGACCGGCGATTATGCGGTGCCGGTCATCCAGCAGCTCCTAGAGACCGGCAAGCCCCTCTTCGGCATCTGCCTCGGCCATCAGCTCCTCGGCCTGGCGGTGGGCGCGCGGACGGTGAAGATGCACCAGGGCCACCGCGGCGCCAACCACCCGGTCAAGCGCCTCGCCGACGGCAAGGTCGAGATCACCAGCATGAACCACGGCTTCGCGGTCGAGACGGAGAGTTTGCCGGAGAATGCGAAGGCGACCCACATCTCCCTCTTCGACGGCAGCCTCTGCGGCCTGGAGCTGACCGACCGCCCGGCGTTCAGCGTCCAATATCATCCGGAAGCCAGCCCGGGGCCGCATGACAGTACGTATTTATTTGAGAAGTTTGTTTCAGGAATTCGGCATGACCCGACCTGATAACGCGAACTGGGCCGGAATCTCGCGTTCGATGTCATCGAGCAGCGCCA
>JBJMTY010000079.1:0-5299 GCA_045811445.1 Allosphingosinicella sp.
CGCCCTCCCCGTCTCGCTCAATTGCTGGCCACGGAGCAGGAGGCAGACGCTCTTGCCCTCGCCCCGCCCGACGCGGCCGCGCAACTGATGAAGCTGGGCGAGCCCGAAGCGCTCGGCGCCCTCGACGATCATCAAGGTTGCGTTGGGGACGTCGACGCCGACTTCGATGACGGTTGTGGCGACAAGCACAGCGATATCGCCGGCAGCGAAGGCGGCCATCACGGCGTCCTTTTCGGGGCCCTTCATTCGGCCGTGGACGAGCCCGACCTTGCCGTCGCCGAAGCGCGCCCTCAGCACCTTCCCCCGTTCTTCCGCGGCGGCGGCGTCGCTGGTTTCGCTTTCCTCGACGAGGGGGCAAACCCAATAGGCCTGGCCGCCGCCATCGATGTGGCGGCCGAGGCCCGCGATGACGTCGGCTATTTTCTCGTCGCTGATCACGCGCGTTTCGATAGGCGTCCGGCCCGGCGGCATCTCGTCGATCCTGCTGACGTCCATCTCGCCATATTGAGTGAGGGTCAGGGTTCGCGGGATGGGCGTAGCCGTCATGACGAGCAGGTGCGGCGGACGCTCGGCTTTCTGCGACAGCAGCAGGCGCTGCGAGACTCCGAACCGGTGCTGCTCGTCGATCACTGCGAGGCCGAGATTCTTGTAGGCGACCTTCTCCTGGAAGATGGCGTGCGTGCCGACGAGGATATCAATCGAGCCGTCGGCAAGGCCCATCAGCACGCTTTCACGAGCGCGGCCTTTTTCGCGGCCGGTGAGGATGGCCACGGCGACGGGCAGGCCGGCGAGCTGGCGCGACAGCGTTTCGAAATGCTGGCGGGCGAGGATTTCGGTCGGCGCCAGCATCGCGGCCTGCGCGCGCGCCTCGACCGCGATCAGCAAGGCCTCGAGCGCGACCAGAGTCTTGCCCGAGCCGACGTCGCCCTGGAGCAGGCGCAGCATCGGGCGGGGCTGCTGCATGTCGCCCTCGATCTCGGCCATGGCGCGCGACTGCGCTCCGGTCGGCGCATAGGGGAGCCGCAACTGGCGGCGCAGGCGCCCGTCGCCCTGGAGCGGGACACCCTTCCTGCGGCGCGCGCTGGCGCGCACCAGCATCAAGGCGAGCTGGTTGGCGAACACCTCGTCATAAGCGAGCCGCTCGCGCGCGGCGGCGGTATTGCGGCTCTTGTGCGCGCCGTGGAGCGCCTCCTCCCACCCGGGCCAGCCGCGCCGGTCCCGCAGGCTCGGCTCGATCCATTCGCCGAGGCTGGGCACCCTCGCCAGCGCCTGTCCGGCAAGATCGCCCATGCGCCGGTTGGTCAAGCCCTCGGACAGCGCATAAACCGGCTCGCGCTCGGGCAGATCGAGCGCGTCCTTCGGCTCCAACATGTAGTCGGGATGGACGATCTGGAGATCCTGCCCGTACATCTCCATGCGGCCCGAAACGACCTTCGGCGCGCCGAGCGGCAGCTGCTTCTTCGCCCAGCCGGGATTGTTGAAGAAGGCCAAAGTCAGGTAATTCCCCACGCGGTCCGTGGCGAACACCCGGAACGGGCCGCGTGGACCGCCTTGGCGATAATCGACCGGCGTCACCAGCACCGTCACCACCCCGCCGGCATCCGCCATGTCGAGCAGGTCGACCCGCTTGCGCTCGATCCAGCCGGTGGGGAGGTGAAAGAGGATGTCGACCACCCGCTCGAGGCCGAGCCGCTTGAGCGGCTTGGCGAGCGCGGGGCCGATGCCCTTCAGCACCTCCACTTCGGCGAACAGCGGGTTGAGGATTTCGGGACGCATGGAAGGTTAGTTAGCGCGGCCTCCCCTTCCCGTCATGCCGGACTTGATCCCGCATCCATGAACACGAAAGTGACTCAAGCTCGAACTGCGATGTTCGTGCACCCATGATCGGGACCCCTAAGGATCATCAAGTCCGGGGTGACGAACGTGGAAAGCGGCACTACATCGCCTCCTCACCCAAGCCGCCCGGAGTTTCCCGGCGGCCTTTTCCGCATGGAGCTGCATGGACCGCGACGCCCGCCTCAAACGCCTCCGCTTCCGCGCCTGGCACCGCGGGACGCGCGAGGCGGATTTCCTGATCGGCGGCTTCTTTGACGCCGCCTCGCCGGCTTGGGATGAGGCGGCGCTGGCCTGGTTCGAGGCCCTGCTCGAGGAGCAGGACGTCGACGTGATGGCCTGGGCGATCGGAACCGCGCCGCCGCCGGCGCGCTACGAAGGTCCGCTGATGGGGCGGCTCCAGCAGGTCAACTATATCAAGCACCCGGAATAAGTGACTGACATTCAACGCATCCTGACGGCGAAGGCGCCGATCACCCTGGCCGGCGCGCCGGCCGGCTTCCTGCCCTGGCTCGCGGCCGACCTCGCCCGCGCGGCGAAAGGGCGGGCGGTGTTCGTCGCGCCCGACGAAGCGGCGATGCGCGCGCTCGCCGACGCCGCCATCTATTTCGCGCCGGAGCTCGACGTGCTCGCCTTCCCGGCCTGGGACTGCCTGCCCTACGACCGCTCCTCGCCCTCGCTGCGCTCGACCGCCGAGCGGCTGGCGACGCTCCACGCCTTGCAGCGCAAGGCCGACAAGCCGCAATTGCTCGTCACCACGGTCAACGCCGCGACCCAGCGCACGCTCAGCCCGTTCCGCGTCCGCCAGCTCGTCGCCCGCCTCGCGCCCGGCGAGCGGATCGACCGCGATCGCCTCGCCGCCTTGCTCCTCGCCAACGGCTACCAGCGCACCGACGCGGTGGCGGACGCGGGCGAGTTCGCGGTGCGCGGCGGCATCGTCGACCTCTTCCCCTCAGGGGAGAGCGAAGGGCTCAGGCTCGATTTCTTCGGCGACGAGATCGAGAGCGTCCGCCGCTTCGACCCCGGCACCCAGCGCACCACCGGCACCGCCCAAGGTGGCTTCACCTTGCTGCCGGCCTCGGAGACCCTGCTCGACGAGGACAGCATCAAGCGCTTCCGGTCGCGCTACCGCGAGGCGTTCGGCGCGGCCGCGACCGGCGACCCGCTCTACCAGGCGGTGTCGGACGGGCGGCGGCTCGCCGGCGTCGACCATTGGCTGCCGTTGTTCGAGGAGCGGCTCGACACTTTGTTCGATCACCTCGCGCCCGACGACCTGGTCGTCCGCGACACCCACGATGCCGGCGCGGCCGACGCCCGCTTCGAGGCGATCGCCGATTATTTCCAGAACCGGCAGCGCGCCCAATCGTCCAACCCCGGCTCCTACCGGCCGCTCGCGCCCGAGACGCTCTATCTCGCGCGGGGCGAGTGGGAGGCGCTGATCGCCGCGCGGCCGTTCCACCTCTCGACGCCGTTCCACGAGCCGGAGAGCGCCCGCGTGATCGATTTCAGCGTCGATTCGGCGCGCGACTTCGCGCCCGAACGCTCGCAGAACGTCAATGTCTACGAAGCGGTGGTCGATCACATCGCCGCGCTGCGGCGGGCGAAGCGCAAGGTGGTGCTGGCCAGCTATTCGGCCGGGGCGCGCGAGCGGCTTAAAGGCCTGCTCGCCGACCATGGGCTCAAGAAAGCGGTCGAGGCCGAGACCTGGCAGGACGCGCAAGGCGCGGCGGCGACCGGCGCGGTCGCCCTCGCCGTCCTGCCGCTCGACCACGGCTTCAGCACCGCCGATCTGGCTTTGCTGACCGAGCAGGACATGCTCGGCGACCGGCTGGTGCGGCGGCGCAAGCGCAAGAAATCGGCCGACGCCTTCCTCAACGAGCTGGCGACGCTGACGCCCGGCGACCTCGTCGTCCACGCGGATCACGGCATCGGCCGCTACGAGGGCCTGACCCGCATCCCGGTCGGCACAAGCCCGCACGATTGCGTCGCGCTCGAATATGCCGGCGGCGACAAGCTCTACATCCCGGTCGAGAATCTCGACATCCTCTCACGCTACGGCTCCGGCGCTGACGGGGTAGCGCTCGATCGGCTCGGCGGTGAGGCCTGGCAGCGCCGCAAGTCGCGGATGAAGGAGCGGATCCGCGAGATTGCCGGCGAGCTGATCCGCACCGCCGCCGAGCGGGCCGTGCGCCCCGGCGCGGTGATCGAGCCCGACACCAGCTACGCCGCCTTCGCCGACCGCTTTCCCTATGAGGAGACCGAGGACCAGGACCGCGCCATCGCCGACGTCTTCGCGGACCTGGAAGCGGGCAAGCCGA
The DNA here is from genome assembly GCA_045811445.1 of Allosphingosinicella sp. Classification (GTDB taxonomy): domain Bacteria; phylum Pseudomonadota; class Alphaproteobacteria; order Sphingomonadales; family Sphingomonadaceae; genus Allosphingosinicella. Next base: position 4,152 of record JBJMTY010000079.1, read on the forward strand.
TGGACCGCCTGGTCTGCGGCGACGTCGGCTTCGGCAAGACCGAGGTCGCGCTGCGCGCCGCCTTCGCCGCCGCCATGGCCGGGCTTCAGGTCGCCCTGGTCTGCCCCACCACTTTGCTCGCCCGCCAGCATTTCAACACGTTCGTCGAGCGCTTCCGCGGCTTCCCGATCGAGATCGGCCGCCTCTCCCGCCTGGTCCCGCCGCGGGAAGCCAAGGAGACGAGGGAAAGGCTCGCGGCCGGCAAGGTCGACATCGTCATCGGCACCCACGCCATCCTCGCCAAGAGCATCGCGTTCCGGAATCTCGGCCTCGTCATCGTCGACGAGGAGCAGCGCTTCGGCGTCACCCACAAGGAGCGGCTGAAGGCGCTCAGGGCCGACGTCCACGTCCTCACCCTGACGGCGACGCCGATCCCGCGCACCCTGCAGATGGCGATGTCGGGGCTGCGAGAGCTCAGCGTCATCCAGACGCCGCCGGTCGACCGGCTCGCGGTCCGCACCTACGTCATGCCCTGGGACCCGGTGGTGGTGCGCGAGGCCCTGCTGCGCGAGCATTATCGCGGCGGCCAGACCTATTTCGTCGCGCCCCGCATCGCCGACCTCCCCGACCTCGAGCAATATCTGCGCGACGAAGTGCCGGAAGTGAAGTTCATCGCCGCCCACGGCCAGATGTCGCCGACCGAGGTCGAGGAGCGCATGTCTGCCTTCTACGACCGCAAATATGACGTGCTGCTGTCGACGACGATCGTCGAAAGCGGCCTCGATATCCCCTCGGCCAACACCCTCATCATCCACCGCGCCGACCGCTTCGGCCTGGCCCAGCTCTACCAATTGCGCGGACGGGTCGGGCGGGCGAAGACCCGCGCTTACGCTTATTTCACGACGCCCGAGACGCGGACGATCACCGAGACCGCCGACAAGCGCCTCCAGGTTCTCGCCAACCTCGAAAATCTCGGCGCCGGCTTCCAGCTCGCCAGCCACGACCTCGACATACGCGGCGCCGGCAATTTGCTCGGCGACGAGCAATCGGGCCACATCAAGGAAGTCGGCTTCGAGCTCTACCAGTCGATGCTCGAGGACGCGATCCTCGAGGCGAAATCGGGCGGCAGCCTCAAGCCCACCGACGATTTCTCGCCGCAGATCACGGTC
>JBJMTY010000080.1:0-4891 GCA_045811445.1 Allosphingosinicella sp.
ACATTCCCAAAACGACTCACAAACGAACACGTACAAAAACGGTAAGAGCGCCCTTCGTTCCACATCGCGCGCCTCATTAGCAACTTCGGTTTTAACTTCCTGTAGCTCGGCTTGCATGTTCGATGCGCGCAACTCGGCGGCGTGTAGCGCCCCCTTGATCTGCGCGAGGTTCTCGCCATGAAGGCCTAGGTACTTCCGATTGAATTCCGGGTCAAATGCCTCTCGTTTCATTCCGTGGTGTCCCGGCAGTTCCCACTCGGTGTAGTGGACCTGAGGATTGTTGAATCCATTCCTCCACTCTGGTTTCTCAAATCCAGCATTAGTGAAGGCGTGGAGAGCTTTATTGAAAGAATGCTCCGGGTTTGGCATTACTCGCCTTGGCCGGGTCACTATGTCTTTCGAGAAACGCGCGATTGCTGCCCCGTATTCATCAACTGCAGACCGGACAGTCTCTAGGTTGATACCCATTAGTTCCAAGTCGCCCATCAAGCGCTCGCGTTTGGCGAGGAGGAGCTCCAATTTGCTCGGCGCACCCTGTTCGGGGACCGGAGAGGGAGAAGGGGGCGGCGGCGGTGTGGGGACAGCTGGTTTGATTGGCCCAGCTTTGACTGGCGCATTGCTGGCGCGGGGACCGCTTGACGCGTGATCTAGGAAGCCAGCAGCCAAGGCCCCATTGGCCGCCAGCGACAAGACCAAGGGGAGGTCGAGGCCCACGAGGCCGGCGGCCGATGCGACAAAAACACCACCCATCCCAGCCGAGGCTAAATGCGGGTGGAGCGACGGCCACCGGTAGCGGAAGAGCAAGAGCCCCACGCTCAAGGCTATCCCGAACCACCACGGTAGTTGCATTGAGCGGTCATATCAGCCGCCCGCCGTGTTTGCAAAATATACAAACGCCAAAATGTATACTGTCCCGGTTTTTGATCCCGGTTTCGGACTCAGGCCTTTTCCAGCGTGCACTGGAGCGGGTGCTGGTTCTCCCGGGCATAGTCGATGACCTGGGCGACCTTGGTCTCGGCGACCTCGTAGCTGAAGACACCGCACACGCCGACGCCGCGCTGGTGGACGTGGAGCATCACCCGGGTCGCGTCCTCGATGCTCATCTTGAAGAAGAGCTGGAGGACTTCCACCACGAACTCCATCGGCGTGTAGTCGTCGTTCAGCATCAGCACCTTGTAGGGCGACGGCGTCTTGGTGCGGGTACGGGTGCGCGTCGCGACGCCGAGGCCGGTCCCCTCGTCGTCGCCGCGCCGGTCACCGGGTCCGGCGAAAATCATATACTCGTTCCGTCCCATCTGCCTCGTCCCAATATGGCAAGGGCCGCTCGCCGGGCAAGAGATTCGGGGGGAGGCCCGGCGAAGCGTCAAAGCCGTATCGGCTCGCCGGTTCCCGGACGCGGAAAGGGCGGCCCTCCCTTGGGGGAGAGCCGCCCTTTCGTTTGCAGGCGTAGCCGATCGCTTAGATCGCGACGGCGGCCTTCACCTTCTCGGCCGCGACGGTGTAGCGGCTGGCGAGCGGCTCGGCGACGTCGCCGGCCAGCTTGATCAGCGCCTCGGACACCTTCGCGCTCTCGGCGACGAAGCTGTCGAACTGGCCGCGGGCGAACTCGGTCTGGAGCCGGAAGAAGTCGGTCGGCGACTTGATCTCGGCGAAGCCGCGGAGGGCGGCCGAGGCCTCCTCGAACGACTTGCGGGCGTTCTCGGCGACTTCCTGGCCCAGGGTCTCGACGCCCTTGGCGGCGACCTTGGTGGAAGCGACGAGCGCCTCGACGTTGCCGCGGCCGAGCTCGGTGAGCTCCTCGGCGATGCGGGTGTTGCGCTCGATCTGGGTGCGGGCGCGCTCGTTGACGTCGCCGAACACCGCCTGGAAGCGGTCGGCAACCTTGTTGGCTTCGTTCTTCATGGTCTTGGTTCCCTCATTCATGTTGCGTTCGATCTTGTTGAGGCTGCGGGTGACCGCCGCCTTGCGCGGAGCGGCCTTCTGGGCCGGGCTCTTGCGGGGCGCGCGAGCCGGCTTGGCCGGCTTCGCGGCGGCCTTGCGGGCCGCCTTGCGGGCACGGGGCGCCGGAGCGGCCTTGGCGGCAGCGGCCGGAGCCGCCTTGGCGACCGTCGCGGCCGGCTTGGCGGCGACGGGCGCCGGAGCGGTGTCGGCCTTGGCAGCCGCCGGAGCGTCGGCCTTGTGAGCCTGGGTCTCGGTGTTGTGGTCGGCCATCGTCACTGCTCCTTCGGGTCTTTGCTGCGATGCAACATAAGCGAAGGGGCAAGCGGTTTCAAGCTATTTTGTTGCGCTGCAGCATCAGCAGCGACTCAGTCGGAGAAGGGATCCCGCACCAGGATCGTGTCCTCGCGTTCCGGGCTGGTCGAGACCAGGGCGACGGGCGTGCGGATCAATTCCTCGACCCGGCGGATATATTTGATCGCGCGGGACGGGAGCTGGGCCCAGCTGCGGGCGCCGCGGGTGCTTTCCGGCCAGCCCTTGATGCTTTCGTAGACCGGCTCGACCGCCTCCTGGTCGGCGGCGTGGGCGGGGAAATGCGACAGGGTCTCGCCGCGCAGGCGGTAGCCGGTGCAGATGCGGATTTCGTCGAGCCCGTCGAGCACGTCGAGCTTGGTGAGGGCGATGCCGGTGATGCCGGCGACGGCGCAGGACTGGCGGACCAAAACCGCGTCGAACCAGCCGCAGCGGCGCTTGCGGCCGGTGACGGTGCCGAACTCGCGGCCGCGCTCGCCGAGGCGCTGCCCGATCTCGTCGTCGAGCTCCGTCGGGAAGGGTCCGGCGCCGACGCGGGTCGTATAGGCCTTGACGATGCCGAGGACGAAGCCGGCCGCCGCCGGACCCAGGCCGGTCCCGGCCGCGGCCGTGCCGGCGACGGTGTTGGACGAGGTGACGAACGGATAGGTGCCGTGGTCGACGTCGAGCAGCACCCCCTGCGCGCCTTCGAACAGGATGCGCCGGCCGCGCGCCCGCGCCTCGTTGAGGGTCAGCCAGACGGGCCGGGCGAATTGCAGCACGAAGCCGGCGATCTGGCTCAGCTCGTCTTCCAGCCAGGCGCGGTCGATGGGCGGCTCGCCGAAGCCGGCGCGCAACGCGTCGTGGTGGGCGCACAGCCGGTCGAGCTGCGGGCCGAGCTCGCCCAGATGCGCGAGGTCGCAGACGCGGATGGCGCGGCGCCCGACCTTGTCCTCATAGGCCGGACCGATGCCGCGGCGGGTGGTGCCGATCTTGCCGGCGCCCGACGCGTCTTCGCGCAGCGCGTCGAGATCGCGGTGGAAGGGGAGGATGAGCGGGCACGTGTCGGCGATCTGCAGCGTCTCGGGCGTGACCGAAACCCCCTGCTCCCTGAGGCGCTCAACCTCGGCCTGAAGCGCCCAAGGGTCGAGCACGACGCCGTTGCCGATCACCGAGAGCGTTCCGCGCACGATGCCCGAAGGAAGCAAGGAGAGCTTGTAGGTCTGGTCGCCGACGACGAGGGTGTGGCCGGCATTGTGGCCGCCCTGGAAGCGCGCGACGACGTCCGCCCGGCTCGCCAGCCAGTCGACGATCTTGCCCTTCCCCTCGTCGCCCCATTGGGCGCCGATCACGGTGACGTTGGCCAAGGCGGCTTCCTTCGGGTGGAGACGGGGAGGCTCCTAGGCGCTGCCGCTTCGGACGGCAACCAAGTCCTCCCTGTCCGCGAAGCGGATGGGGAGGGGGACCGCCTGAAGGCGGTGGAGGGGCGTTGCGGAGTCAGCCGGCCCCTCCACCGCACTTCGTGCGGTCCCCCTCCCCACGCCTTCGGCGCAGGGAGGACTAGAACCTGAGCGGTTTGACCCGCTTCACGCCAGGTAGGGCCTCCAGCCTCGCGACCAAATCCGGCCCCACCGGGCTGTCCACCGAAACCAGCGCCACCGCCTCGCCGCCCGCGGCCCGCCGGCCGAGGTTGAAGGTGCCGATGTTGACCCCGGCCTCGCCGAGCGCGGTGCCGAGGCGGCCGATGAAGCCGGGGGCGTCCTCGTTGACGATGTAGATCATCTCGCCCTCCAGCTCGGCCTCCACGCGGATGCCGAACATGTCGACGAGCCGCGGCGCGGCGTTGGCGAACAGGGTGCCCGCGACGGCGGTCTCGCCGCGCGAAGTGGTGATGCTGACGCGGACCAGCGTGTGGTAATCGCCTTCCCGGTCGTGGCGGACCTCGCGGACGTCGAGCCCGCGCTCGCGGGCGAGGAAGGGCGCGTTGACCATGTTGACCGTGTCCGAATAGACCCGCATCAGCCCGGCCAGCACCGCGCCGGTGACCGGCTTCTGGTTGAGCTGGGCGGCGGCGCCTTCGACTTCCACCGAGATGCCGGTCGCGCGCCGCCCCTCGAGCTGGCCGACCAGCGAGCCCAGTTTCTCGGCGAGCGCCATGTAGGGCTTCAGCCGCGGCGCTTCCTCGGCCGAGAGCGAGGGCATGTTGAGCGCGTTGGAGACGCCGCCGCGGGTGAGGAACTCGGAAATCTGCTCGGCGACCTGGATCGCGACGTTGACCTGCGCCTCGGTGGTGGACGCCCCGAGATGGGGGGTCGCGACGAGGCCGGGCGTGCCGAACAAAGGGCTCGCCTTGGCCGGCTCCTCGACGAACACGTCGAGCGCGGCGCCGGCGACCTGGCCGCTCTCCAGCGCGTCCTTGAGCGCCGCTTCGTCGATCAGGCCGCCGCGCGCGCAATTGACGATGCGCACGCCGCGCTTCGTTTTGGCGAGATTGTCGCGGCTGAGGATGTTGCGGGTCTGGTCGGTGAGCGGGGTGTGTAGGGTGATGAAGTCGGCGCGCGCGAGCAATTCGTCGAGATCGAGCTTGTCAACGCCAAGCTCCAACGCGCGCTCCGGCGACAGGAACGGATCGTAGGCGACGACCCTCATCTTGAGCCCATGC
>JBJMTY010000081.1:0-3984 GCA_045811445.1 Allosphingosinicella sp.
ACCGGCCATCCGAGCTTCGTGATGAGCTCGTCCTCCACCAACCAGACGCTCGCCCAGATCGAGCTGTGGACCGGCGGCGACAAGTACAAGAACGACGTCTACGTCCTGCCCAAGCATCTCGACGAGAAGGTCGCCGCGCTCCATCTCGAGAAGCTCGGCGTGAAGCTCACCAAGCTCACCGCCAAGCAGGCCGGCTATATCGGCGTGCCCGTCGAAGGCCCGTTCAAGCCGGACCATTACCGCTATTGAGGCAGGGTGGGGACAGTCACGGTGACTGTCCGCCCATCGCCCTATTTTGCGAATGACGCCCCGCTAAATCCCTCTTAATCAGGCGCCGAAAAGCCTCTGGAGGGATGCATGAAATATCGGGTGACGGCGGCGCTGGCCGCGGCTTTGGCGGCGGGTTCGGGGGCAGCGGACGTGGGCTCGGCGCAGACGCCGCCGACGCAGACGTCGAAGCAGGAGCAGCCGGTCCAGTCGACCCAGGCGCCCGAGAACCAGGCGATCAACCCCGAGCAGCGCGTGACCGGGCCGCTTCCCGCGACCGCCGCCCGGGCACCGGCGGCGAGCACGCCCGCCAAGCCGGACAAGTGGGACGTCAACGCGCCCCCGGGCATGCAGACCCGCCAGATCCGCATCGACACGGCGGAAGGCAGCTGGATGAACGTCGACGTGTCGCCCGACGGGCGGACGATCGCCTTCGACCTGCTCGGCGACATCTACACCATGCCGATCGCCGGCGGCACGCCGCGCCGCATCGCCGAAGGCCTCGCCTACGAGCAGCAGCCGCGCTTCTCGCCCGACGGCCGGCGCATCGCCTTCGTCTCCGACCGCGGCGGCGGCGACAATATCTGGATCATGAACGCCGACGGCTCCGACAAGCGCCAGCTCACCAGGGAGGATTTCCGGCTCCTGAACCAGCCGAGCTGGAGCCCCGACGGCCGCTTCATCGTCGCCAAGAAGCATTTCACCACCGGCCGCTCATTGGGCACCGGCGAGGTGTGGCTCTACCACGTCTCCGGCGGCGGCGGCGTGCCGCTCGTCAGGAAGCCGAACGAGCAGCACCAGAAGGAATTGGGCGAGCCGATCTACGCGCCCGAGGGCCGCAGCGTCTATTTTACCAAGAACGTCACGCCCGGGCCGATCTTCGAATATGCCCAGAATTCGAACACCGACCTGTTCGACATCCAGCGCTACGATCTCGACACCGGCGAAGTGACCACGGCGGTGTCGGGCGCCGGCGGCTCGGTGCGGCCGACGCCGTCGCCGGACGGCAGGATGATCGCCTTCGTCCGTCGCGAGCGGGCGCGCTCGAAGCTCTACGTCAAGGACCTCGTCTCCGGCGAGGAGCGCAAGGTCTACGACGCGCTCGACCAGGACGTGCAGGAGACCTGGGCGGTGACCGGCGTCTATCCGAACATGGCCTGGACGCCCGATTCCAAGAGCCTGGTCTTCTGGGCCGGCGGCAAGATCCGCCGGGTCGGCGCCGACGGCGCGGGCGCGGCGGAGATCCCGTTCCGGATCGCCGACACCCGCGTCGTGATCGACGCCACCCACCCCCAGGTGGATGTAGCGCCCGACCGGTTCGAGACCAGGATGCCGCGCTGGGCGACCGTCTCGCCGGACGGGCGGCAGGTGGTGTTCGAGACGCTCGGCAAATTGTGGGTCAAGCCGATGGCGGGCGGCGCCGCGCGGCGGCTGGTGAAGGGCGACGAGGCCGAGCTAGAGCTGTTCCCCGCCTGGTCGCGCGACGGCAAGACGATCGCCTTCGTCGGCTGGACCGACGCGGGCCTCGGCCGCATCCGCACCGTCGCGGCGGCCGGCGGCGCCGCGCGCGACGTCACCACCCAGCCCGGCCATTACGCCCGCCCGCGCTTCTCGCCCGACGGCCGGACGATCGTGTTCGAGAGAGGCGAGGGCGGCTTTCTCACTTCGCCGCGTTGGTCGGAAAATCCCGGCATCTACCGCGTCGCGGCCTCGGGCGGGGCGTCGGTCAAGATCTCCAGGGACGGCGCCGAGCCCCAGTTCGGCGCGTCGAACGACCGCCTGTTCATGCTGGCGAGCGCCGCCGGCAAGCGCCAGCTCGTCAGCACCGATCTCAACGGCGAGGCGAAGCGGGTCCACGCCTCGGGCGAGCTGGTCAACGATTATCAGGTGTCGCCGGACGGCCAATATGTCGCCTTCCGCCAGAATTACGAGGCGTTCGTGGTGCCGCTCATGCCCGGCACGCAGGAAGTCTCGGTCGACGCCAAAAGCGGGCCGATGCCGGTGACGCGGGTCAGCGCGGAAGGCGCCGACTTCATCAACTGGTCCGATGGCGGCCGCAGGATCCACTGGTCGATGGGGCCGACCCTGTACACGGCGGACCTCGCGAGCCTGTTCGCGAGCGCACCGCTGGACAAGGATGCGCCCAAATTCCCGCCGCCGCGCACCGGCGTCTCGCTGTCGATGGACGTCGCCGCCGACAAGCCGACCGGCCTGGTCGCGCTCACCGGTGCGCGGATCGTCACCATGGCGTCGAAGGATGGCGGGATCATCGACGACGGCGTCATTCTCGTGCGCGGCGACCGCATCGCGGCGATCGGCCGCCGGGGCGAAGTCACCATTCCCGCCGGCGCGCGGACGGTCGACGTCGCCGGCAAGACGATCATCCCCGGCCTCGTCGACGCCCATGCCCACGGGCCGCAGGGCGAGGACGATCTGGTGCCGCAGCAGAATTGGTCGGCGATGGCCAACCTCGCCTTCGGCACGACCACCATCCACGATCCCTCGGCGCGCGCCGCCGAGATTTTCGTCGCCTCCGAGATGCAGCGCGCGGGCAAGATCCTCGCCCCCCGCATCTTCTCGACCGGCGAGATCATCTACGGCGCCAAGAGCCCCGACGTGTACGCCGAGATCAACAGCTACGAGGACGCGCTCCAGCACGTCCGCCGGCTGAAGGCGGAAGGGGCGCGGAGCGTCAAGAATTACAACCAGCCGCGCCGCGAGCAGCGCCAGATGGTGGTCGCCGCCGCCCAGCATGAGGGGCTCGAGGTCGTCCCCGAAGGCGGCTCGCTCTACAATATGGACGTGACGCTCATCCAGGACGGCGATTCCACCCTCGAGCACAACATCCCGCTGCGCGTCTTCTACGACGACCTCATCCAGTTCTGGTCGCAGACGAAGACGAACTACACACCGACGCTCGTCGTCACCTACGGCGGGCCGGCCGGCGATCCCTATTGGCGCGCCCACATGGACGTGTGGAAGCACCCCTTGCTCGCCCGCCACGCCCCACCCGCCGCGCTCGCCGCGCAGAACGTGCGCCGGGTGATCGCGCCCGAGGAGGATTATGTCGACGCCGACAGCGCCCGCGAGGCGAAGAAGCTCGCCGACCGCGGCGTCCAGGTCTCGATCGGCGCGCACGGCCAGCAGGCCGGGCTGGGCCCGCACTGGGAGATGTGGAGCTTCGTGCGCGGCGGCTGGTCGCCGATCGAGGCGCTGCGCGCGGCGACGATCATGCCGGCGACCTCGCTCGGCTACCAGCGCGACGTCGGCTCGCTGGAGGTCGGTAAGCTCGCCGACCTCGTCGTCCTCGACGCCGACCCGACGATCGACATCCGCAATTCCGACAAGGTCCGCGACGTCATGCTCGGCGGCCGTCTCTACGACGCGGCGACCCTCAATGAAGTCGCCACCGGCACGCGCACCCGCCAGCCTTATTGGTGGGAGCAAGGCGGGGGCTCGGCCGCCTGGTCCAGCGGGACGGCGCATCCCGCCGCCGACGGCCGCGACGGAGACTGACCGGGAGCGCTGGACCTTTGCACTGAATCGTCACGCCGGACTTGGGAACCGGGCGGCGGGTTCGGAAGGCCATTCGTCGCCCCAGCGCAGGCTGGGGCCCATGCCGAGTCGGAGCCCGGGCGGCCGCCGGCGGGTGCTCGCCGGGTTACGCCGCCGGAGCGCGGCGGCATCATGGGCCCCAGCCTTCGCTGGGGCGACGGG
>JBJMTY010000082.1:0-4820 GCA_045811445.1 Allosphingosinicella sp.
CCTGGTCTCCGCCTCCGGCCCGGCCGGCAAGGGCAGCGTCGGCACGGCGGGCAACAACGTGACGTTCAACCCGGGCGCCGACTTCGACCACCTCGCCGCCGGCGCGACCGAGACGGTCGTGATCAACTACACGATGCAGGACGAGCATGGCGCGACGTCATCGTCGACCCTGACCGTGACCGTCACCGGCACCAACGACGCGCCGGTCGCGCACGCCGACACCGCGACGACCAGCGAGAATGCGTCCGTCTCGATCAACGTGCTCGCCAACGACACCGACGTGGACGACGGCGCGACGCTCTCGCTCGTCTCGACCTCGGTCGCGCCCGGCCAGGGCAGTGTCTCGGTCGTCGCCGGGCAGGTCGCGTTCAATCCCGGCACCGACTTCGACCATCTCGCGGTGGGCGAGTCGCAGGTCGTGACGATCAGCTACACGATCCAGGACGAGCATGGCGCCACGTCCAGCTCGACCGTCGCGCTGACCGTCACCGGCACCAACGACGCGCCGACCATCAACGCCGGCGGGACGACCGCCAGCGGCTCGGTGACCGAGCTTCCCGACGGCTCGCCCGGCGAGAACAGCACGGTCCACCACGCCAACGGCACCATCGCCTTTGCCGACGTCGACACGTCCGACACGCACAGCGCCACGGCGGTGCCGCAGGGCGCGGGCTATTACGGCACGTTCACGCTCGACCCGGTCAACCAGGCGGGCGACACCGTCGGCTGGCATTTCGACGTGAGCGACGGCGCCATCGACGGCCTCGCCGCCGGCCAGACGGTGACGCAGACCTATACGGTCACCGTCGACGACGGGCATGGCGGGACGGCGACGCAGGACGTCACCATCACCCTCCACGGCGCCGACGACGTCGTGGCCGGCCCGCCCTGGTACATCGACAATACGTCGGGGACGACCGCCAACACCTTCTCGTCGATCGCGGCCTTCAACGCGGCGCAGGGAACGGTCGGCGGGCCGGCCGCGGGGGACACGGTCTACCTGCTGCAGGGCACCGGCACCTATGCGGAAGCGGACGGCATCAACCTGCTCGATGGGCAGACGCTCATCGGCGTCGGCCATCCGACCATCACCACGACGGCCGGTGACGGCGTCAACGTCGCCCACAACAACACGATCTCCGGGTTCGACATCGGCAGCACGTCGGGGGCCGGCATCGCCGACAGCAACTCCAGCGTCGGCACGCTGACCGTCACCGACGTCGGCAAGTCCGGCGCCGGGCAGATCGCCGACATCGATCAGGGCGGCACGATCCACGTGACGCTGAACTCCGCCGCGTCGACCTCGTCGAGCGGCGGCGCGATCGACCTCAACGGCTTGAGCGGCGACTTCACGGTCACCGGCGCGACGACGATCGCGGGGGCCACGGCCGGCGGCGTCGACGTCACGTCGGGCACCAACCTCGCGGTGGCGTTCCAGGGCGGCCTCACCGCCACGACCAGCTCGTCGATCGGCGTCAACTTCTTCAACAACGCCGGCGCCAGCAGCCTCACCATCAACGGCCTTCATCTCGTCACGACGATCGGCACCGGCCTCAACGTCGGCAGCGGCGGCACCGTCACCGTCACCGGCAGCGGCAATACGATCGACACCACCTCCGGCAGCGCCGTGAACATCTCGTTCGCGACCATCGGCGCCGGCGGCGTGACGCTGCAGAGGGTCGACTCGATCGGCGGCAGCGCCGACGGCATCATCCTCAACTCGGCCGGATCCGGCGGCTTCCACGTCACCGGCACCGGCTCCGTCGCGGCTTCCGGCGGGACGATCGCCAACCATACGGGCACCGATGCCGCCGCGCCCAATTCGGGCGTGGGCGTCTACATCAACGCCACTGCGAACGTCGATTTCGCCAACCTGTCGGTCACCGGCAACTCGAACGGCGGCATCGTCGGCACGGGCGTGGCGGACTTCCACCTCACCGATTCGACGCTGACCAACAACGGCACGTCGGCGAGCGAGGGGGCGATCGTCTTCACCGGCCTCACCGGCACCTCGTCGATGCTCGGCAACATCATCGCCGGCTCGAGCGGGGACAATGTCCACATCTCGAACAGCGCCGGGTCGCTCAACCTGACCATCTCGGACAGCGCCAGCGACCAGGCGATCGTCGGCACCACCAGCAACGCCAACAGCGGCGACGGCATCCATATCGACACGTCGGGGAACGCCAACCTCACCTTGCTGCTCGACGGCGTCGATTTCCAGGGCGCGCGCGGCGACCTGGTCGACATCCGGGCGAACGGCAATTCGGTCCAGGACCTGACGCTCACCGACAATAATTTCCACAATACCCAGGCGAGCCTTCCCGGCGCGGGCGGCGTGCTGCTGACCGGCGGGGGCGCCAGCGCCAACATCACGGTCACTTACGACGTCGAGAATAACAGCTTCACCGGCGCGCGGGGCGATGCGTTCAACGCCAGCTACGCGACGGCGGCGGGGACGATCCACGGCTATATCGCCGACAACATCGTCGGCGTGAACGACGGCATCGCGGGCACGCAGGGATCGAGCGGCGGCGGCGACGGCATCGTCGTCGGCCTCGAGAAGCTGGGCGTCACGGGCGACGCTTTCTACTCGGTCAACATCGCCAACAACGAGGTCTACGACATAGACGGCGGCCTCGGCGGCCTGACCCTGCGTTCGTCGGGCGGCAGCGCCGCGCACCACGCGACGATGGAAGCCACGCTCACCGGCAACACCGTCGCGGAGCTTGGCGCGGGGACGCTGGCGGCGATGTACGCCCTGGTCGGCGGGTCGGCGCTGAGCGGCGACTTCTCGACCCTCGGCCTCGATCTGCACAACAACCTTCTCGACGGCAGCGGGGCGAACTTCGACGCCATCTACCTCGATCAGGTGTCGAGCGACGCCCATTACCACTTCCCGGGCTATGGCGGGTCCGCCAACGGCGAATTCTCCGCCGGCGCCGGCACCGCCAGCACCGACCTTGCCGCCTTCCTCACCGACGGGGCGCACGACAACGTGCTGATCAACGGCCCGTTCGCGAGCTTCGGCGGGGTCGACGCCAGCATAACGACGGGGGTCAACGGCACGCCGTTCGTCGAACCGCCTTACTTCCCCTGATCCGGCCACGGCGGCCCCGGCGCGGGACTGACCGCGCGCCGGGGCTTGCCGTCCGCCCGCCCGGTCCCTAGCGCGGCGCGGAACGGAACGGCTCCAGCGGGTTTGACTCGCTCAAGGGCGCTTCCGTTCGGGAGCAGAGGAAGACGATGGGCGAGACGACAGCCGCGGCGCCAACGGACGCGCCCGATCCGCCGCCCGGCCATCATCCCCGCGGCGGCCTGTTCAAGCTCACGCTCGGCGCGATCGGCATCGTCTTCGGCGACATCGGCACCTCGCCGCTCTACGCCTTCCGCGAGACCTTCGCCGGCCACCACCCGCTGCCGGTCGACAAGCTGCACGTGTTCGGCGTGCTGAGCCTGATCTTCTGGTCGATGATGATCGTGGTGACGCTCAAATACGTGCTCATCCTGATGCGCGCCGACAATAAGGGCGAAGGCGGCAGCCTCGCGCTGCTCGCGCTCATCTCGCGCAAGACCGAGGGCGCGCGCTGGGGGAAGGGGATCATCCTGCTCGGCGTGTTCGCCTGTGCGCTCTTCTACGGCGATTCGATGATCACCCCGGCGGTGTCGGTGCTGTCCGCGGTCGAGGGCCTGGTGGTGGTCCAGGCCGGGCTGGCGCCGTTCGTCGTGCCGATCGCGATCGGCATCCTGCTGGGCCTGTTCGTGATCCAGCGCCACGGCACGGCGGCGGTCGGCTCGCTGTTCGGGCCCGTGGTCAGCGTCTATTTCGCGACGCTGGCCGTGCTCGGCGGGATCAGCATCGCCGGCGCCCCGCAAGTGGTCTGGGCGCTGAACCCCCTGTGGGCGCTCCGCTTCTTCCTGACCGAAGGCTTCCATGCCTTCGTCGCCCTGGGCTCGGTCGTGCTCGCCGTCACCGGCGCCGAAGCTCTCTACGCCGACATGGGCCATTTCGGCCGGCGGCCGATCAAGGCGGGCTGGCTCTACATCGTCCTGCCGGCCCTGATGATGAACTATCTGGGCCAGGGCGCGCTGCTGATCTCGAACAGCGGCGCGATCGAGAACCCCTTCTTCCTGCTCGCGCCGGAATGGTTCCGCCTGCCGCTCGTGCTGATCGCCACCGCCGCCACCGTCATCGCCAGCCAGGCGGTGATCTCCGGCGCCTTCTCGGTGACCCAGCAGGCCATCCATCTCGGCTTCGTGCCCCGCATCAAGATCCAGCATACCAGCGAGGCCGCCGCCGCGCAGATCTACATCCCGGCGATCAACTGGGCGCTGATGGTGATGGTGATCATCCTCGTCCTGGTGTTCCGCAATTCCTCGAACCTCACCGCCGCCTACGGCATCGCCGTCACCGGCGCGATGTTCATCGACACCTGCCTGCTGGCGGTCGTTTTGTTCACCTTGTGGCATTGGAACCGGGTGCTCGCCGCCGCCGCGCTCGGCCTCTTCTTCGTGGTCGACGCGGCCTATTTCTCGGCCAACCTGCTCAAGGTGCCGAGCGGCGGCTGGTTCCCGCTGCTGATCGGCTTCATCGCCTTCACGTTCCTCACCACCTGGGCGAAGGGCCGCCTGCTGCTCGCCCGCCTGCTCAAGCAGGGCGAGATCCCGGCCGAGCTGTTCATCAAGTCGGCGACCGGCTCGGCCGCGCGCGTTCCCGGCACGGCGGTGTTCATGACCAGCCAGGCCGACGGCGTCCCCCACGCGCTGCTCCACAACCTCAAGCACAACAAGGTGCTTCACGAGCGCGTGATCCTGCTCAC
>JBJMTY010000083.1:0-9466 GCA_045811445.1 Allosphingosinicella sp.
ATCGAGCAGCGCCATGAATCCGACGCTCCTGATGATTTTGTTGTGTACGCCGTGGGCCATTCCGGCGGCCTACCTCAGTCAGTACCCAGCCAACATGTTTTTTATGGGGCTAGCCGGGCTCCCCCCACTCGTTGGTCTTCTGCAAATAGTCTTCTTTACAATCTTTGACCGTGACCGTCTTCAGAACGACAAGCACGTAGAAAACAAGATGCTCATTGAGAGGATCCAAGGGCAGCTTGGCGATAAGGCCGGGGAGGTTACGATCGACCAATCCTCGCCGTTGTCTGATAACCCTCGCCTGCTGGGAGGCGAGTGAGATGTACAAAACATTCGTATTATCTTATGACCCTGTAGCTACAAACTACACCATCGCACAGTTGCATGCATTTGTTCGCTCGAATGCGTCTACGTATCAATACTACTCACCATGCTTAGGCACTTACCTGATAAAGTCTACTTTCTCGGTTAGCGATATAGTCCAGAGCTACAAAGACTTCTTTGACCCTACTCCGTTTTTTGTGGCTCAGGTCGAGTCGACCTACACAGGGGGGCTGCTGCCCATTCCGGTTTGGGCGTGGGTGAACTCTGACAACCCTCCTCAGCTCACCTCTGGCTCCACGTTGTGACCCGTCTCCTTCGACCACTGATGGGACTCATTTTAGGAGCAAGCTCCCTCTCCGCCTGCGTCACCCCTGTGCGCCTTTATTCCGAGGCCGAGCTCTCCACCGTCGGCCGCGCCTGCCGCCTTGCGGAAGGGGAGCTGTTGCAGGAGGCGGAGGAGCCGCAGTTGCTGTTCCTGTTCAGGCCGGGCGCCACGCCCCAGGAGCGGGTCTGCGTCGCGCGCTGGTCGCGGCGGCACGGGCTGCACATGGCCTATGTCGAGGCCGTTCAAGTGAAAGAGAATTGAGTTGCCTAAGCGTACCGACATCTCCTCCATCCTCTTCATCGGCGCCGGCCTTGCTCCCTCTCCCCGGCGGGGAGAGGGTTGGGGTGAGGGGGTTCTGAGTTCGGGATATTCCGACGACGCCCGACCCCCTCACCCTGCCCTCTCCCCGAGGGGAGAGGGGGGAGGAGGGGCTCTTCCGCGCGGGGGCTCATTCGGGGCGGTTGCGGGCGATCAGCAGCTCGTGGCGGATGGACTCGAGGATTCCGTGGGTGTTGGCGAGCACGTCGTGGTTCCAGAACCGAAGGACCCGGTAGCCGTATGTCTCGATGATTTCGGTCCGCGCAGCGTCCCGCTCGGGATCATGCTGTCCTCCGTCCAGCTCGATCGCGAGCCTCGCCGTCCGGCAGGCCAGGTCCGCGACGTAGCGGTCGATCTGGAGCTGGCGGACGAACTTCTCGCCTTCGAAACGGCGGCTGCGAAGATAGTACCAGAGGCGCTCTTCGGCTTCGGTCTGATCGCGACGGAGGCGGCGTGCGATCGGCGTCAGGCGCTTTCTTCCCACCGCAGATCCCCCTCACCCAACCCTCTCCCCCACGGGGAGAGGGCTCTTTTTAGCGAATGCGTCAATGCCTAAGCGTACCGACATCTCCTCCATCCTCATCATCGGCGCCGGCCCGATCGTCATCGGGCAGGCGGCGGAGTTCGATTATTCGGGGACGCAGGCGGCCAAGACGCTGAAGGCGGAAGGCTATCGGATCGTGCTGGTCAATTCGAACCCGGCGACGATCATGACCGACCCGGAGCTTGCCGACGCCACCTATATCGAGCCGATCACCCCCGAATTCGTGCGGCTGATCATCGAGAAGGAGCGGCCGGACGCCGTCCTCCCCACCATGGGCGGGCAGACCGCGCTCAACACCGCGCTCGCTTTGTTCAAGGACGGCACGCTCGACGAGTTCGGCGTCAAGATGATCGGCGCCGACGCGGCCGCCATCGAGAAAGCCGAGGACCGCCTCAAGTTTCGCGAGGCGATGGAGCGGATCGGGCTCGAAAGCCCCAAGAGCCAGATCGCCCACAGCCTCGACGACGCGATGCGGGCGCTCGACCATGTCGGCCTGCCCGCCATCATCCGCCCCTCCTTCACTTTGGGCGGCACCGGCGGCGGCGTCGCCTACAACAAGGAGGAATTCCTCGCGATCGTCTCCGGCGGCCTCGACGCCTCGCCGACAGACGAGGTGCTGATCGAGGAATCGGTGCTCGGCTGGAAGGAATATGAGATGGAAGTGGTCCGCGACCGCGCGGACAACGCGATCATCGTCTGCTCGATCGAGAATGTCGATCCGATGGGCGTCCATACCGGCGATTCGATCACCGTCGCCCCGGCGCTGACGCTGACCGACAAGGAATATCAGATCATGCGCAACGCCAGCCTGGCGGTGCTGCGCGAGATCGGCGTCGAAACGGGCGGCTCCAACGTCCAGTTCGCGGTCGATCCCAAGACCGGGCGGCTCGTCGTCATCGAGATGAACCCGCGGGTCAGCCGCTCCTCGGCGCTGGCGTCGAAGGCGACCGGCTTCCCGATCGCCAAGGTCGCGGCCAAGCTGGCGGTCGGCTACACCCTCGACGAGATCCAGAACGACATTACCGGCGTGACGCCGGCCTCGTTCGAGCCGACCATCGACTATGTCGTCACCAAGATCCCGCGCTTCGCCTTCGAGAAGTTCAAGGGCAGCGAGCCTCTGCTCTCGACGGCGATGAAGTCGGTCGGCGAAGTGATGGCGATCGGCCGCAGCTTCGCCGAGAGCCTGCAAAAGGCGCTGAGGGGGCTGGAGACGGGGCTGGTCGGCCTCGACGGCGTCAAGTCGCTCTACGGCGCGCCGCGGGCCGAGATCGAGGCGGCGCTCGCCCGCGCCACGCCCGACCGGCTGCTCGTCGCCGCCCAGGCGCTGCGCGAGGGGCTGAGCGTGGCCGAGATCAACGCGATCACCCATTACGATCCCTGGTTCCTCGAGCGGCTGCGCGAGATCGTCGAGGCGGAGCGCGACGTGGCGACGAACGGCCTCCCGACCGATGCGCCGGGCCTGCGCCGCCTCAAGGGGATGGGCTTTTGCGACCAGCGCCTCGCCGAGCTGGCCCTGCGCTCCGCCCATCTGCGCGAGCCGGCGATCGGCAAGGCGAGCAGCCACGGCCTGATCCACGACGCCATCCGCGCGCTCGCCGGCGCCACCACCGAAGCCGAAGTGCGGCGCCTGCGCCACAAGCTCGGCGTGCGGCCGGTGTTCAAGCGGATCGACACCTGCGCCGCCGAGTTCGAGGCCAAGACGCCCTACATGTACTCGACCTACGAGGCGCCGAGCTTCGGCGAGCCCGAGGACGAGAGCCAGCCCACCGACCGCCGCAAGGTGGTGATCCTCGGCGGCGGGCCGAACCGGATCGGGCAGGGGATCGAGTTCGACTATTGCTGCTGCCACGCCTGCTACGCGCTCGATGAGGCCGGCTTCGAGACGATCATGATCAACTGCAATCCGGAGACGGTGTCGACCGACTACGACACCTCCGACCGGCTCTATTTCGAGCCGCTGACGGTGGAAGACGTGCTCGAGATCCTCCACGTCGAGAAGTCCAAAGGCGAATTGCTCGGCGTCATCGTCCAGTTCGGCGGCCAGACGCCGCTCAAGCTCGCCGCGGCGCTCGAGAAAGCCGGCATTCCCATCCTCGGCACCTCGCCCGACGCGATCGACCTCGCCGAGGACCGCGAGCGCTTCGCCGCTCTGGTCAACAAGCTCGGCCTCAAGCAGCCCGACAACGGCATCGCCCGCTCGCGCGAGGAAGCGATCGCGGTCGCCGAGCGGATCGGCTATCCGGTGCTGACCCGGCCCTCCTACGTGCTCGGCGGCCGGGCGATGGAGATCGTCGACGGGCCCGACCAGCTCGACGATTATATCGTCACCGCCGTCCAGGTCTCGGGCGACAGCCCGGTGCTGATCGACCAATATCTGCGCGACGCGATCGAGGTCGACGTCGACGCCATCTCGGACGGCGAGGACGTGTGCATCGCCGGCGTCATGCAGCATATCGAGGAAGCCGGCGTCCATTCCGGCGACAGCGCCTGCTCGCTGCCGCCCTACAGCCTGCCCGACGACGTGATCGCCGAGATCGAGCGGCAGGCGCGCTCGCTGGCTCTGGCGCTCGGCGTGATCGGCCTGATGAACGTCCAGTTCGCGGTCAAGGACGGCATCGTCTATCTGATCGAGGTCAATCCGCGCGCCAGCCGCACCGTGCCCTTCGTCGCCAAGGCGATCGGCACCCCCATCGCCAAGATCGCCGCCCGGGTCATGGCGGGCGAGCCGCTGATGCGCTTCCTGCCGATCCACCGCGACGTCGCCCACACCGCCGTCAAGGAAGCCGTCTTCCCGTTCGCGCGCTTCCCGGGCGTCGATCCCGTCCTCTCGCCAGAAATGAAGTCTACCGGCGAAGTCATGGGAATCGATACCGATTTTGTAAAAGCCTTCCTGAAGTCGCAGGTCGGCGCGGGGCTCACGCTTCCGTCGGGCGGAACCTTGTTCGTCTCGGTCAAGGACAGCGACAAGCCATTGATCGCGCCGGCCGTGCGCGCGATGGCCGAGCTCGGCTTCGAGGTGATCGCGACCGGCGGCACCGCCGACTATCTCAAGGCGGAGGGCATCCCCGCGCAGCCGGTCAACAAGGTGACGCAGGAGCGGCCGCATGTCATCGACCGCATCAAGGACGGCGGCGTCGACATCATCTTCAACACCACCGAAGGCTGGCAGAGCCATCGCGACTCCGCCTCGATCCGAAAGTCCGCGCTGATGGCGAAGGTGCCCTATTTCACCACCGCCGCCTCGTCGGCCGCCGTCACCAGGGCCATTGCGGTGCAACGGGAGCACAAACTTGAAGTCCGCTCCCTCCAGGACTATTATTCCGCCTCCAGAGCATGATCCTCACAATCTGTGCGTGACATGAGGCGGCTCCCTCCGGGCCGCGGCGACTATTTTTTTGACGAAAGGCAAGACATGGCGACCGTCGACAAGATGCCGATGCTGGCCGAAGGCTATGAGAAGCTGCAGGCCGAGGTTCGACATCTGAAAACCGTCGAACGCCCCTCGGTCATCGAGGCGATCGAAGTCGCCCGCGGCCATGGCGATCTTTCGGAGAATGCCGAATATCACGCCGCCAAGGAGCGCCAGGGCCAGATCGAGGCGCAGATCGCCGACATCGACGACCGGCTGAGCCGCGCGATGGTGATCGATCCGACCAGTTTGTCGGGCGACAAGGTGGTGTTCGGCGCCACCGTCCATTTGATCGACGAGAACGACAAGCCGATCAAATATCAGATCGTCGGCCAGACCGAGGCCGATGCGCGCGTCGGCCGCATCTCCTACAATTCGCCCCTCGGCCGCGCCTTGATCGGCCGCACGATCGGCGACGAGGTCGAGGTCTCGGCGCCCTCGGGCGACCGCTATTATTCGATCGAGAAGGTCGAGTTCATCTAGGGTGCAACCGCCGGAAAGCTGGCGGAAGGCCCGCGTCACCCTTGCCATCGCCGCGCTGACGGCTTTGGCCTTCGCCGCCGCCTGGATCAGCGGCCGCGAGGGCGCGGTGGCGGTCTGGGGCGGGTTCATCCCGGCGCGCTGGCTTGGCGCGCAATCCACTTTGCCGCTCGCGCCGGCCTGGCTGACCCCGCTCACCGCCACCCTGATCCACGGCGGCCCGCTCCATCTCGGCTTCAACCTCCTCATCTTCCTGTTCTGCGGACGGGCGGTGGAGACGATCGTCGGCAGCCGCGCCTTCGCCTTGCTGTATCTGGTCGGCGCCTATGTCGCGGCGGCGGCGCAGTTCGCGCTGGCGCCGGCCTCGGTCGAGCCGATGATCGGGGCGAGCGGCGCCATCTCGGCGGTGATCGGCGCCTACGCCTTGCTGGTCGGGCGCAACAAGGTGAAGGTCACGAACCGGCTCGTCGCCGGCCTGCTCCACGCTCTGTGGCTCGCCGTCGCCTGGGTGGCGCTGCAATATCTGATCGCCTGGATGCTCCGCGTCGAAGGGATCGAGGTCGCAGTGGGCGCCCATGTCGGCGGCTTCATCGCCGGCCTGCTGTTGGCGAGGCCCTTGCTTTTGTGGAAGTGGCGGGGGGCCTAGGCGCTGGAGGCCTCGTCGCCGGCGAGCGCGGGCTCGAGCAGGCGGTGGAGGTGGACGACGACATATTTCATCTCCGCGTCGTCGACGGTGCGCTGAGCGGCGGCGCGCCAGGCGTCGAGCGCGGAGGCGTAATTGGGATAGACGCCGACGATGTCGATCGTCGCCAAGTCGAAATCGAGGCCGCGCGGATCCTTGACCCGGCCGCCGAAGACGAAGTGCAGCTTGCTCATGGCGCGCCGTTGGACGGCGGCGGCGCGGAAGGCAAGCCCTCCGCGGCCGCCTCGTTCCTACCCTTTGCGGACCGAC
Source organism: Allosphingosinicella sp. (assembly GCA_045811445.1). Classification (GTDB taxonomy): domain Bacteria; phylum Pseudomonadota; class Alphaproteobacteria; order Sphingomonadales; family Sphingomonadaceae; genus Allosphingosinicella. The sequence continues at coordinate 6,350 of JBJMTY010000083.1, forward strand.
CCGGCGGCGGCGCCGGCCGAGCTGCGTAGCGCCGAGATCGCCTTGTCGGTGAAGCCGTCGAGCTCGCCGCGGCCGGCGTCGCGGGCCGCCTTCACCGCGCCGCGCGCGGTGTCGTTGAGGCGCTTGCCGACACCGCCGAGCAGCTCCTGCTCGCGCTGGGTGCGCGGGAGCAGAGCGCCGGCGATGGCGCCGAGCGCGAGCCCGCCGATGACGACGGCCATCGGGGCGGTGTCGAGCCGCTCGGCGGCACTCTGGGTCACCGAGCCGGCGCGCTCGCGCGCGGCGGCATAAGCGGCGGACGTGCGCTCGCGCGCCGAGCGATAGGCGTCGGCCGCGGCGGCGCTGGCGGCGGAGAGGCGCCCGCCGCTTTCGCCGGCGGCATCGCCGCCCGCGCCGTTGCCGGACGCGGCGGCGCCAGTTTTGCGGTCGGTATCGGTCATTTCTTCTTCGCTCCTTTCCTGGGCGGCGGCGGTGAGGGGGCGACCGGCGCCGTGATGTCGAAGCCCGGCTCGCCGTCGGCGAGGCGAGTGGTGACGAGGTCCTCGGGCGGCTCGTCGGCGAACAGGCGCGACACGGCCGAGCGGATCGGCTTGCGCGCCAGGAACAAGGCGAAGGCGGCGAGCGCCCCGGAAACGGCGACGGGGCGCGCCTTGACCGCCTCGACCGCGCCTTCGGCGGCCTCGCCGGTCCGTTCCTTGACCCCGTCCCAGGCGTTGCCGGCCAAGGTCGAAGGGCTGAGGCGGCGCTGCAGCTCGCCGACGGTGGCGGTCAGCCGCGCGCGCGCCGCTTCCGCCTCGGCCCTGGCGGCGATCAGCTCGCTCGCGCTCACGGCCTGGGCTCCGTGCCGAGCGCGGCGCGCTCCTCCGCGTCGCCGCCCAGCGCGGTGAGCTTGCCCGCGCCGTAGCGGACCAGGCCGAAGCCGATCGCGGCGACGACGAGGAAGATTATCAGCCCGCCCAAAGCGGGGCCCACCCAGACCGCGAGCTGCATCGCGAGGCCGACGAGCAAGGCGACCAGCGCCGCGTTGACGAGGAACAGGGCCGCGACCAGCGCGATGGCGCCGTTCCTCGCCAGCCCGGCCCGGCGCACCGCGACCGCGCGGTAAAGGCCGGCCTCCGCGCGCGCAAAGGCCTTGGCGTCTTCCGCCAGCCTGCCGAACAGCTCGCCGATCGAGCTTTCGGCGCTCCTCCCCGTCGGCCCGTCCATGGCCTAGGCGTTCGGGCCTTCGTTGTCGTCGTCGGCCGCGTTGCCGTCGAAGCCGGCCTTGATCAGGCGCGCGAGCGTGAAGCCGACCACCGCGGCGATGCCGACCGCAACGGCCGGGCTCTTGCGGGCCGCCTCGCGGACATTGCCGTAAAGCTCTTCGACGTCGGTCCGCCGCAGCGTGTCGGCGAAGCCCGACACCGCGTCGGAGGCGCGGCGGGCATATTCGCCATATTGGCCGCCGAGCCGCTCGTCGATCGAATCGGCGGTGTCGGCGACGACGCGTGACAATTCCTCGAGCGCGTCGCTGGCGCGGGTCTTGCCGCCTTCCGCGAAGTCGCGGACGCGGTCGGTCGCCTGGCCGCGAAGCTGGCTTACCTGGCCGGCGAGCTGCTCGCGCACGCCGCCGCCGCTCTCGTCCCCGCCGCCGCCGGAATCCTGTGTGCGTGGAGCCTTCGCCATGTCCCGTCCTCCCGTGCCTGTAGCCGTGCCGCCCGTATCGTCGCTGCCGGCCGAGCCGACGAAGCCGCCCGCGTCGCCCTCGCCCGTCTCCATCGCACCGTTGATGATATGGTCGGTGCCTTCGGGAAGCTCATCGGGGCGAGGGGGCATCATTCTGTCTCCTTGATCTCAACCTAGAACCCGTACGGGCTCGAAACGGCGGGGGCCGCGTTCCCGTTCCGGCGCCGGGCGACGAAAGTTGCACCGCGCGCGCCGCGCCGATAAGTCGCGGCATCCTTTCCCATATAGTTCGCTACGAGGCCGTAACAATGACCGCCATTCTCGACCTTCACGCCCGCGAGATACTCGACAGCCGCGGCAACCCGACGGTCGAGGTCGAGGTGTTGCTCGAAGACGGCTCGACGGGGCGGGCGGCGGTCCCCTCGGGCGCCTCGACCGGCGCCCACGAGGCGGTCGAGAAACGGGACGGCGACAAGGGCCGCTACGGCGGCAAGGGCGTCTGCGAGGCGGTCAACGCGGTGCGCGGCGAGATCGCCGACGCGATCCAGGGCCTCGATGCGGAGGACCAAGGCGAGATCGATGCCTTGCTCATCGATCTCGACGGGACGGAGAACAAGTCGCGGCTCGGCGCGAACGCCATCCTCGGCGTCAGCCTCGCCATCGCCAAGGCCGCCGCCGACGCGCGCGGTCTGCCGCTCTACCGCTATGTCGGCGGCGTCGCCGCGCACGTCTTGCCGGTGCCGATGATGAACATCGTCAACGGCGGGGTCCACGCCGACAACCCGATCGACTTCCAGGAATTCATGGTGATCCCGGTCGGCGCCTCCAGCCTCGCCGAGGCGGTGCGCTGCGGCGCCGAGATCTTCCATACGCTGAAGGGGCGGCTGCACGGGGCGGGTCTTTCGACCTCGGTCGGCGACGAAGGCGGCTTCGCGCCCAATCTCGCGTCGGCGCGCGACGCGCTCGATTTCATCATGCGCTCGGTCGAGGAAGCGGGCTACACGCCCGGCGACGACGTCGTCCTCGCCCTCGACTGCGCCGCGACCGAATATTTCCGCGATGGCGCCTATAGGATGGAAGGGGAGGGCAAGACGCTCTCGCCGGCCGAGAACGCCGATTATCTCGCCGAGCTCGCCCGCGACTATCCGATCGCCTCGATCGAGGACGGCATGGCCGAGGACGATCTCGAGGGCTGGCGCCTGCTCACCGAGCGGCTCGGCAGCGAGATCCAGCTGGTCGGCGACGATCTGTTCGTCACCAACCCCAAGCGGCTGGCAATGGGCATCGAGAAGGGGCTCGCCTACTCGATTCTGGTCAAGGTCAACCAGATCGGCACCTTGTCGGAAACCATGGACGCCGTCGATATGGCGCATCGCGCGGGCTACACCTCGGTGATGTCGCACCGTTCGGGCGAAACCGAGGATTCGACGATTGCCGACCTGGCGGTGGCGA
>JBJMTY010000084.1:0-7384 GCA_045811445.1 Allosphingosinicella sp.
CCCTGTGCGCGAAGCGCATGGGGAGGGGGACCAGGCGCAGCCTGGTGGAGGGGCCTTACAGACTCCGAAAAGCCCCTCCACCGCACTTCGTGCGGTCCCCCTCCCCATCGGCTTCGCCGACAGGGAGGACTGAATCCATCCCCCCCTCAGAAATCCCAGGCGATGCCCTTATTCTCCCAATCGCCGTAGCGGGTCGGCTCGCGGCCCTTGGGGCCGCCGTGCTCCGTGGCGGGCGGCTCGGGCGCGGCCGGTTGCGGCGGCTCGCTCTTCGTCCAGTGCGCGGGCGGCTTCACATAAGGCGGGCGCTGGCCGATGGATTCGCACTCCTTTGGGTGGACCCCCCTTCTCCGCTGTGGCAGGCGCGCTGGCAAGATGAGCGATCCTCCCGGCACCGCCGCCCGCCGCGCCGCGATGCGCCTGCTCGACGCGGTGCTGCGCAAGGGCCTGGCGCTGGAAGCGGCGCTCGACGTCGCCGCGCGCGACCTCGACCGCGCCGACGACCGCGGCTTCGCCCACGCCATCGCCGCCGAGGCCCTGCGCCGGCTGCCCGACCTCGACGCCCTGATCGACAGCGCGACCAAGAAGCCGCTGCCCGACGATGCCAAGGCGCGCATGGCCTTGCGCATCGCCCTGGTCCAGGCGCTGGCAATGGGAACGCCGCCCCACGCCGCCATCGCCACCGTTTTGCCCCTGGTCGAGGCGGGGCCGCGCCGCCTGCTCCACGGCGTGTTCGGCACCCTGATGCGGCGCGGCGCCGCTCTTCCCGAAGTGCCGACTTTGCCCAGCCGCATCGGCGAGCGGTGGGAGCGCCATTGGGGGGCTTCGGTCGCCGACGCCGCGGCCCGCCTGCTCGCCGTGCCGCCGCCGCTCGACCTGTGCTTCGCGCCGGGCGCCGGGCCCGAAGCCGTGGAAGGCGTCAGCCTGATGCCCGGCCATCTGCGCGTTCCCGCCCGCACCGCCGTCGCCGGCCTCGCCGGCTACGGCGAGGGCTCGCCCGGCCGCTGGTGGGTGCAGGACGTCGCCGCCTCGATCCCCGCCCGCCTGCTCGGGCCCGGCGAGGGCCGTCCCGCGCTCGATCTGTGCGCCGCGCCCGGCGGCAAGACCATGCAGCTCGCCGCTTCGGGCTTCGCCGTCACCGCCGTCGACGCCTCGCAAAGTCGTCTGGGACGACTTTCCGAGAATCTCGCGCGCACCGGCCTCTCCGCCGAGATCGTTGCCGCCGACCTGCTGGAATGGGAGCCCAAGGCGCCGGTCGATGCCATCCTGCTCGACGCGCCCTGCTCGGCGACCGGCATCTACCGCCGCCATCCCGAAGTGCTCCATCGCCTCCGCCTTCGCACTTTGGGCGAGCTGGCCGAAGCGCAGAAGGCGATGCTCGCCCGCGCCGCGCGCTGGTTGAAGCCCGGCGGGACGCTCATCTACTCGGTCTGCTCGCTCGAGCCTGAGGAAGGCGAGCAGGTCGCCGCCACCGCCGCCGGCCTCGCGCCCGATCCGGTGCGCCCCGGCGAGCTTCCCGACGCGATCCCCCTGCGCGACGGCTTCGTCCGTACTCTGCCCGGCCTGTGGCTTGAGGAAGGCGGCGCCGACGGCTTTTTCGTCGCGCGCTTCACCGCGACTTAGCGGGGGATAAGTCGGCGCGCTCCTTGCCGGGGGAATCGCCCTTCGTTAACCATCGGTCGCATGCCCCAGCCGGTCCGCATTGCCCCCTCGATCCTCAGCGCCGACTTCGCGCGGCTCGGCGAGGAAGTCCGCGCCATCGACAAAGCGGGGGCGGACTGGATCCACGTCGACGTGATGGACGGCCATTTCGTCCCCAACCTCACCATCGGCCCCGCCGTGGTGAAGGCGCTGCGGCCCCATAGCGACAAGCCGTTCGACGTCCATTTGATGGTCGCGCCGGTCGATCCCCTGCTCGCCGCCTTCGCCGAGGCGGGCGCCGATACGCTCATCGTCCACCCCGAGGCGGGGCCGCATCTCCACCGCACGCTCCAGGCGATCAAGGCGCTCGGCAAGCGCGCCGGCGTGGCGCTCAACCCGGCGACGCCCGCCAAGATGCTCGACTATGTGCTGGAGGAGATCGACCTCGTGCTGGTGATGAGCGTCAATCCCGGCTTCGGCGGGCAGAGCTTCATCGCCTCGCAGCTGCGCAAGATCGCGGCGGTGCGCAAGCAGATCGACAATTTGGGCACGCCGGTCGACCTCGAGGTGGACGGCGGCATCGACGCGGAGACCGCCCGGCGCGCGGTCGAGGCCGGCGCCGACGCCCTGGTCGCCGGCACCGCAATCTTCCGCGGCGGCCCCACCGCTTATGCCGCCAACATAAAAGGGCTGAGGGGGTGAGCCTCCTCGAAAAGATCGGCCTGCCGGGGGAAGAGGCGCCGCTCGATTCCGGCCGCCAGCTCATCCGCCACGGCAGCGATCGCGGCGCCTCGTTCGGCGACCGGCTGTCCTGGCGCCTCCACCGCCTGACCTGGCGCAGCCCGTTCCAGGCGCTCCGCCGCCGCGCCCCGCTGCGCCTCGTCGCCGTGCCCAAGGACCCGGTCGCCGGCGACAAGGCGGCGGGGGAGATGCTGATGAAGGGCCGGCTGGTCCATCGCGGCCGCGCGCTCCCGCTCGCCACGGTCGATTTCGCCGATTTCTCGCTGCCCGGCGACGCCGTCGACCGGCTGCACGGCTTCGAATGGCTGCGCGACCTCGCCGCCGCCGCGACCCGCGAGCGCGCCGCCAAAATAGCCGAGAAAGCGGTCGAGCGCTGGCTCGACGCCCATGCCGGCCATGTCTCCGAGCCGGCCTGGCGCCCGGATTTGTGGGGCCGCCGCATCCTGTTTTGGACGGCCGATGCGCCCTACATCCTCTCCAGCCGCGACCCCGTCTATCGCGGACGCGTCCTCACCGCGCTCGCCGACGGCGCGCGGCACCTCGATCGTCATGCCGACCGCGCGCCCCACGGCCTCGCCCGCCTCACCGCCTGGGCCGGTCTGGTCACCGCCGCCTTGGTGTTGCAGGGCGGCCCGGTCGGGCTGAGCCGCGCCGAGGCGGGGCTGATGCGGGCGCTCGCCGCTTCGGTGGGCGAGGATGGCGGGCTCGCCAGCCGCTCGCCGGCCGAGCAGCTGGCTTTGGTCGAGCTGCTCAGCCAGCTGCGCGCCGCCTACAATGCCGGATGCCAGGAGCCGCCCGAGCCGGTCGCCGACGCGCTGACCGGGGCGGTCGCGGCCTTGCTCGGCGTCACCCTGGGCGACGAGGCGCTGTCGAGCTGGCAGGGCGGCAATCCCCTGGCGCCGCGCCGGGTCGCCGCGGCGCTCGAAGGCTCGGGGGTGCGTACCCGCCCGCTGCGCCAGGCGCGGGGCTGGGGCTATCAGCGGCTCGAGGCCAAGCAGGCGGTCATCGTCGTCGACGCGGCGCCGCCTCCCGCCGCGCGGGTCCTTTCGGCCGGCGCGGCCTCGACCCTCGCGTTCGAGATGTCGGACGGCGCCAGCCGGCTCGTCGTCAATTGCGGCGGCGCCGGCCGCGCCGCCGACGCGCTGCCGCACGATCTCGTCCAGGCGCTGCGCACCACCGCCGCCCACTCGACCCTGACATTGGGCGACCGCAACTCGACGGCGATCCACGACGACGGCTCGCTGGGCAAGGGCGTCGTCCAGGTCGAGATCGCCCGCGACGAGACCGGCGGCGTCGCCCAGCTCGAGGCGAGCCACGACGGCTATGCCCGGCGCTTCGGCTTCGTCCACCAGCGCCAGCTCACCCTCGCCGCCGACGGGCGCGAGCTCAAGGGGCAGGACGTGCTGGTCCCGGCCGGCCGGCGCCGGCGCGGCGACGGCGTGGGCTTCTCGATCCGCTTCCATCTCGCCCCGGCGGTGGAAGTGGCGACCACCGCCGACGGCCAGGGTGCGCTGCTGCGCATCCGCGGCTCGACGGTATGGCAGTTCCGCTGCCGCGGCGGCCGGCTGGCGATCGAGGAGAGTTTGTGGGTGGACGGCGAGGCGGCGGTGCATCCCACGCTCCAACTCGTCGTCTCGGGGGAGACGCCCCGCGACGGCACCACCGTCGCCTGGACCTTCCGGCGGGCGGCGTGACCGGCGCGGTACGGATCGAGCGGGCCCTGCTCTCCGTCTCCGACAAGACGGGGCTGGCGGAGCTGGGGCGCGCGCTGGCCGCGCGCGGCGTCGAGCTGGTGTCGACCGGCGGCACCGCCAGGGCGCTGCGCGAGGCGGGGCTCGAGGTGCGCGACGTCGCCGACCTCACCGGCTTTCCCGAGATGATGGACGGGCGCGTCAAGACGCTCCACCCGATGGTCCATGGCGGCCTGCTCGCGGTCCGCGACGATCCGGGCCATGCCGAGGCGATGGCCCGCCACGGCATCGGCGCGATCGACCTCGTCGTCGTCAACCTCTATCCGTTCGCCGCGACGGTGGCGCGCGGCGCCGGCCGCGACGAGATCGTCGAGAATATCGACATAGGCGGCCCGTCGATGGTGCGCTCGGCGGCCAAGAACCATGCCTGGGTGGCGATCGTCACCGATCCCGCCGATTATCCCGCCTTGCTGGGCGCGCTGGAGGAGAATGACGGCGCGACGTCGCTCGCCTTTCGCAAGCGGCTCGCCGCCAAGGCCTTCGCGGCGACGGCGATCTACGATTCCACCATCGCCCAATGGTTCGCGTTCGGCGACCAGGGCCAGATCTTCCCGGATGTTCTGCCGCTGGCCATGAATCGCAGCATTGAGCTGCGCTATGGCGAGAATCCGCACCAGAAGGCGGCGCTCTACACGCCGGTCGGCCCGCATTCGCGCGGCATCGCCCAGGCCGAGCAGGTCCAGGGCAAGGAACTGAGCTACAACAATCTCCACGACGCCGACGCGGCGCTCGATCTCGTCTCGGAGTTTCGCGACGGCGAGCCGGCCTGCGTCATCGTCAAGCACGCCAATCCCTGCGGCGTCGCCCTCGCCGCCTCTTTGGTCGAGGCCTATGACGCCGCTTTCGCCTGCGACACCGTGTCGGCGTTCGGCGGCATCGTCGCGGTCAACCGTCCGCTCGACGCGGCGGCGGCGGAGGCGATCACCCGCATCTTCACCGAATTGGTCATCGCCCCCGACGCGGACGAGGCGGCGCGCGCGATGTTTGCTCGCAAGAAGAATCTTCGCCTGCTCTTGACCGGCGCGCTGCCCGATCCGGCGCGGCGGGGCCTTGCGCTGAAGTCGATCGCCGGCGGCTATCTGCTCCAGACCCGCGACAATGGCCGCCTCCTCGCCACTGACCTCAAAGTGGTCACGAAGCGCGCGCCGACCGAAAGCGAGCTTGCCGACGCCTTGTTCGCCTGGACGGTCGCCAAGCACGTAAAGTCCAACGCCATCGTCTATGCGAAACACAAGGCAACATCCGGCATCGGCGCCGGCCAGATGAACCGGCTCGAATCGGCCCGCATCGCCGCCTGGAAGGCCCGCGACGCGGCGGAGAAGGCCGGCTGGCCGGAGCCTCGCACGATCGGCTCTGCCGTAGCGTCCGATGCCTTTTTCCCCTTCGCCGACGGCCTCCTCGCCGCCGCCGAGGCAGGGGCGAGCGCGGTGATCCAGCCCGGCGGCTCGGTCCGCGACGCCGAAGTCATCGCCGCCGCCGACGAAATGGGCCTCGCAATGATTTTCACCGATACGCGGCACTTTCGGCACTAAAGTCAGCCGGTCGGCGGCGGCTCCGCTCCGGGCGGGGTGACTCCCGGCGGCGGCGGCAGCTCAGGCGCCTCGCCGCCGCCCATGCGGAACAGGGCGCGGTCCTCGCGGGTGAAGCCCTTGATCCACACGATCGTCCCGAACGCGGCGAGGATGGCCGGCACGCCGAGGCTGAGCTCGAGCCATTCGAGCCGCTGCGGCAAAGCGGTGAAGGCGGCGCCGACCACGATCGCTCCGCCCGCCGCCCAGACCAGGGGCCAGCGCCACCCCTGCACCGGCGCGTCGAGCAGCCGGCACAGCAGCCTCGCCTTGAGGATCGAGGAGAGGCCGAGCGCCAGCATCAGCGCCATCGCCGCCCCCGCCGCCTGATAGGCCTGGGGCCGGTGCATCGCCCGCATCGCCAGGATGATGCCGACCGTCAGCGCGCCCTGGACGGCGATCATCAGCAGCGAGATCATCAGGTTGCGGTGCCGCGCGACATAGACCAAAGCCGCTTCCGACAGCACGGCCGTCGCCGCCACCACCTCGGCGGCGAGCAGGAAGGCGAGCGCGCCGGTGCCGCCGACGAAGGCGTGGCCAACCAGGCCCATCACCGCCTCGCCGGGTATGCCGAGCGCCAAAGCGATGCCGGCCTGGGCCGCGATCACCCAGAAGCCGACCTGCCGCACCTGCCGCGCCACCGCCTTCAGATCGCCCTCGGCGAGGCGTTGGGTGATGACCGGGGCGAGGATCGGGTCGAAGCTGGTCTTGAGCTTCTGGGGCAGCGAGGCGACCTGCTGCGCGACGTAATAGACGCCGACGAAATAAGGCGAGACGAACAGGCCGAGAATGGCGATGTCGAGCCGGCGCGAGCCCCATTCGATCGCGTCGGCGGCGGCGAGCGGGACGTTCTTGCGGGCGAGGTAGAGGAGCTTGGTGGGATGAGGCTTCCAGCCGCTCGGGAAGCCGTAGCTCCTAGCCAGCGGCCACAGCGAGGCGACCAGGCCCGCCACCACTGAAACCACGTAGGCGACGATCAGGCCGTCGCGCGACCGCGTGCCGTCGGTGGCGGCGGGGGAAAGAAAGATACCGGCGCCGGTGGCGAGGCTGATCACCCACGGCTCGACGATCGCCCGCGCCCGCACCGTCGCGCCGACATCGTGGCGATAGGCCAAGGCGGCGAGCGCGACGTCGGCTCCGGCGATGCCGAAGATGACGAGCGGCAGCAGCCAGTCGGCGCCGTGGACCCCGCCGGCCGGGAACATCGCCCGCGGGTAGACGATCAGGATCGCGCTCGCGGCGGCGGAGGCGATGAAGGCGGCGAGCACCGCGTCCGCCACGGTGCAGGCGTCGGGCTCCTCGGCCAGCGACAATTGCTGGGCGAGGCCGCGCTTGAGGCCGAGGGTGGCGATCTGCGCCGCGAACTCGATGATGATGACCGCGTAGGCGAAGGCGCCCAGCGCCTGCGGCCCGTAATAGCGGCCGGCGATGAACAGGAAGGGCAGCCGCGCGGCCAGCCGTATGAGGAAGCCGAAGAAGTTGGTCCGCCCGCCCTTGGCCAGAGCCGCGATGTCGTCGGCGGGCGGTTGCGGCGCGGCCTCGGTCAATGCGCGGCGCCCCAGTTCGGGCCGGTGCCGATGTCGACGCCCAGGGGCACGTCGAGCTTCACCGCCGGCTCGGCCGCTTTGGCCATGACTTGCCGGATCACCGCGCTCGCGGCCTCGGCCTCGGCCTCGGGCACTTCGA
>JBJMTY010000085.1:0-10899 GCA_045811445.1 Allosphingosinicella sp.
AGCATTGGAAAGTCGGCCAGGTCATTGATTATCTCCGTTCGACGCCCGACCTGCCGACCGATTTCTGGGAAGTGTTCGTGGTCAGCCCCAACCACCACCCGGTCGGGACGTGCAAGTTGTCGACGATCCTTCGGACTCCTCGCGGGACCGCAGTAGGCGAGATCATGGCGCGCGAGCAGACCCTGATCCCGGTCGACATGGACCAGGAGGAAGTAGCGCTGCGCTTCCAGAAATACGCCTTGATCTCGGCCGCGGTGACCGACGGCGGCGGCCGCCTCGTCGGCATGATCACGGTCGACGACATCGTCCACATCATCCAGGAGGAAGCGAGCGAGGACGTCCTCCTGATGTCGGGCGCGGGCGACGAGGCGGACATCAACCAGCCGGTCGTCGAGAGCTACCGCAGCCGTGTGCGCTGGCTGATCGCCAATCTCGGCACGGCGCTCGTCGCTTCCTCGATCATCCGTCTGTTCGAAGGCAGCATCGCGCGCATGGCGGTGCTCGCGGTGCTGATGCCGATCGTCGCCGGCGTCGGCGGCAATGCCGGGACGCAGACGCTCGCCGTCACCGTCCGCGCGCTCGCCACCAACCAGCTCACCCGCTCCAACACGGCGCGCGCCGTCGCGCGCGAGATTCGCGTCGCCTTGCTGAACGGCGTCACCATCGCGGTGCTGATCGGCCTTGCCGTCTCGCTCGTCCTGTCGAGCCCCGAATTGGGCGGGGTGATCGCGGCGGCGATGCTCGCCAACATCCTCATCGCGGGCCTCGCGGGCGTGATGGTGCCGCTGACCCTCGAGCGGTTCGGCGCCGACCCCGCCGTGGCGTCGTCGGTGTTCGTCACCATGGTCACCGATTCGATGGGCTTCCTGGTCTTCCTCGGCCTCGCCACCGCCGCCGGCCTCGGCCGCTAAGCGCTTGAACGAACAGGCTTCGTGAGGCAGTGACCAAGCCAATGACGGCGCTCAACATCTCCAAGGTGGCGGTCGGCTGCGCGAGCCTCGAGGCGCTCGCGCGGCGCCAGCAGGCGCGCGCCGCCGACGGAATCGTGCCGCTCGTCACCCGCTTCCGGCCCAAGCGCGCCGACGAGCTGGTCGGCGGCTCGGTCTACTGGATCGTCAAGCACCGGCTCGCGGCGCGTCAGACCATAATCGGCTTCGCGGAGCGCGAGGAGGACCGGCGAACGATCATCCACCTCGCGGCCGAGATCGTGCCCGTCCGACCGCTGGCGCGCCGCGCCCACCAGGGCTGGCGCTACCTCGCCGGCGCGGACGCCCCGGGAGACCTGGACGGTGCGGACGACGACGGTGTCGCCGCGCTTCCCTCACGGCTGGCCGGGAAGCTGGCGGCCCTGATGCTGATCTAGGGTCCGGACGGACCCTGGCGCCCGCAGCGGATCCGGCCGGAGCCGGTCGCCTTGATCGTGCAGGCGGCGTTGCCGGCGATGGCGACGTCGCCGGGCCCGTTTGCGGTGAGGGTCACGGCCCGGCGCGCTTCGAACGCGACGATGCCCGAGGTCTGGGCGTCGACCTGCGCGTCGTCGACCTTGAGGGCCACGGCGTCGAGGTCGCCCGATCCCTGGATGGCGGCGTGCAGCTGCTTGGCCATGCCGGCAAGGCTGATCCGCCCCGCCCCGAGCAAGGAGACGATCAGCTGGTCCGCGTCCACCGCACCGACCGAGAGCCGGCCGCTGCCGGCGAGGCTGAGGTCGGCGCGCAGCCCGCGCACCCGGTCGATGGCGAGGCTGCCCGGGCCGCGCACCACCGCGCCCTTCAACTCGCGCGTGGCGACGCGGATGCGGGCCGGCTCGACCGGCTGGCCGGGATAGCCGCCCCAGGCCGAGCGATTGGCGTGGACGCGCAGGATGCCGCCGCTCACTTCCACCGTGACGGCGTCGAGCGCGAGCTGCGAGCCGCTCGCCCGCGCGCCGCTCGATCCCCCCGTGGTCACCACCACCTCGTAAGGCCCGTCGACTTGGACGCGGTCGAAATCGGTGACGGTATAGGTTCGGTCGGCCGCCGCGGCGGCGGCGGGGAGGAGCAGGAGCAAGGCGGGCAGGATCCGGATCATTCCCCGATCATGCCCGCCCGATGGTTAACGGCGTCTCAAGAGCGGCCCGTCAGCCGCAAACGAGGTTGCCCGAGCCCATCTTGTGGCTCTCGCACTTGGCGCCGCCGGTGACGGTGACGTTGCCCGAGCCCATGAGGCTGACATTGGCATGCTCGACCGCCTTGATCGCGGCATTGCCCGAGCCGGCCATCGACACGTCGGCGGTCCTGACTTCGAGCCCGGCCAGATCGAGGTCGCCCGAGCCGGCGATCCCCAGCTTCGCGCCCTGCGCCTTGCCGGCGGCGGTGATGCCGCCCGAGCCGGCGACCGAGAAATCGACGTTCGAGGCCTGCAGCTGGCCGATCCGGATATCGCCCGATCCGCCGATCGAGCCGGAAAAGTCGCCGCCCTGAATGCGGTCGATGCTGATGTCGCCGGATCCGCCGATCGACGCCGCTGCCAGCGAGGGCACGGTGACGTAGACAATGACCTTGCCGGTTTCATGGCCCCAGCCGGAGAAGCCGTGGCGCTTGCTTCCGATCTCTAAAGTGTCGCCGTCGACCTTGATCTCCATCCGGCCGATCCGCTCGGCATCGCCCTCCGCGCGCACCGACGGCGCCCCGCCGACCGCGACGACGACGTTGGCCGATCCGCCCAGCGCCACCTTGCTGAACGCGCCGACCGGGAAATTCTGGTTGATCGTGCGGTGATCGCCGTCATGGGTGCCGCCCTGGGCGCGGTTGCACGCGCCCAGCATCGCGATCGGTAACAAAGCCCAGCCTGCTCGCATGTCGCATCTCCCCGTTGCTGTATTGCGATACTAATACACCAGCGGGGCGAGCGGCGCAACGCGAAAAAGGCGGCCCCTCGCGGGACCGCCTTCCTTCGTCTCTAAAAAGCCCCGAAGCGGGTGCCGGGCTCAGGCCGCCGCCGCGGCGGCCTTCTCCTTGTTGTAGATCGCCGCCGCCTTGTTGAGGATGTCGAGGATCTTGAGCAAGGCCGTCGGCTCGTCGACTTCCTCCATCGCGGCCAGCTCGCGGGCGAGCCGGCTCGAGGCGGCTTCGAATATCTGCCGCTCCGAATAGCTCTGCTCGGGCTGGTCGTCGGCGCGGAACAGGTCGCGGGTCACCTCGGCGATCGACACGAGGTCGCCCGAATTGATCTTCGCTTCATATTCCTGGGCGCGGCGCGACCACATGGTGCGCTTCACCTTGGGCTTGCCCTTGAGCGTCGCCAGCGCCTCCTGCATCGTCTTGTCGGACGACAATTTGCGCATGCCCACGCTCTCCGCCTTGTTGGTCGGAACGCGCAGGGTCATCTTTTCCTTCTCGAAGCGCAGGACGTACAATTCCAGCTGCATGCCCGCGATGTCCGTGCTCTGCAGCTCGATCACGCGGCCCACGCCGTGCTTGGGGTAAACGACATAATCGCCAACGTCGAAGCTCAACGCCTTCGCTGCCATCTATTCACCTTCCTTGTGGATTAGGCCGCTCAACGCGCCGGTTCGCATCCGCCCCCCAAGTGACGCTTGCCCATCGACGATGTGCGGCGAATCTTCTTCAGATCAGCCTTGCGGCCGCGCTCCTGCGACCGTCGTGGCGAGGGTATACCCTAAAAGGTCCGGAAAAGCTACCCTTTCGGACGAAAGTCCGTGCCGAGGCGGGTCTCAGTCTCCCGCGCCGGGGTCCGCGCTGAAATATTTGTCGAACTTGCCGTCCTCGCCTTTGTGCTCGTCGGCGTCGGCGGGGGATTCGCGCTTGCGGGTGATGTTGGGCCATTCCGCCGAGTAGGTCGCGTTGACCTCGAGCCACTTTTCGAGGCCGCTCTCGGTGTCGGGGAGGATCGCCTCGGCCGGGCATTCCGGCTCGCACACGCCGCAGTCGATGCATTCGCTGGGATTGATGACGAGCATGTTGTCGCCTTCGTAGAAGCAGTCGACCGGGCAGACCTCGACGCAGTCCATATACTTGCAGCGGATGCAGGCTTCGGTGACGACGTAGGTCATTGGCTTCTCCCTGTTCGATTCCCTAGTCGGGCGCGCCTTGGCTCGTCAACGGGGGCGCTCGTCAACGGGCCCCGGCCGGCGAGCCGCCGCTCACGCCACGATTTCCGTGTACAGCCCGCGCGCCTCCGCCGGCGGACCGCGCCGCTCGGGGAGCGCCTCGACGCGGAGCACGCGCACGACGCCGCGCAGCGCGAAGCTCAGCACGTCGCCGACGCGGACGGGGGCGTGGGCGCGGTCGACGACGCGGCCGTTGAGGCGCAGGCGGCCCTGCTCCGCCAGCGCCTGCGCGAGCGCGCGGGTCTTCACGATGCGCGCGAACCACAGGAACTTGTCGAGCCGCTGGCTATCGGCCACGCTTCAATCCGGCGAGGGCGGCGAAGGCGTTGGCGGGGTCGGGCGGCCGGGCCTCGCGCCGCCGCGGCCGGTTCGGGCCGCGCCACACCCAGCCCGGCGCCTCCCCCTCCAAAGCGCGGAAGCCCAGATCGCGCATCAGCTTCGCCACCGCCTGCGGCATCAGGCCGAGCGAGGTGGCGAGCGCCTGGTCCACGACCGGCCGCCCCGCCTCGCCACGCGCCTCGTGGGCGTGGCGGGCGAGCCGCTCGACCAGGTCGACGCGCAGCATCTGCGGCCCCAGCGCGCGGAAGCCGAGGCGCTGGAGCAGCACCCGCTCGCCGTTCGGCGGACAGGGCACGACCACCGCCGCTTCGGGCGGCAGCGCCGGCATCGCCTCGCCCGCCGCCGCCGCGCGCAGCGCCGTCCGCCAGCGCCGCGCCTCGGGCTTCAGCACGTCGGGCATGAACAGATCGAGCGCGCCGATGCGGACCTTGAGGCCGGTGATCAGCCGCCTCTGGTCGCGCGGCACGCTGGCGAGCGCCTTGGCCACCGCCTCGCGCTCGACGATGCCGCCTTCGTCGACCAGCAGGGCCAAAGTGGCGCGCACCGCCGACGGGGTCGCGGGATCCTGCGCCGCCTGCCCGGCCCGCCTCAGCGGGGCCAGCGCCTGCTCGACCTGGTGCCGGACCCAGAGGTTGAGCCGCTCGACCACCGCCTCCCGCCCCCGCTCGGACAGTCGGTCGAGCTTGCGGTCGACGAGGACGCGCGGGCTGAGCAGATTCTTGCCCGGCCCGAGCCGCGCCACTTCGTGCCCGCGCCACAGCAAGGCGACCGGCGCGCCCGGCTCGGTGCGGAGCGTGAAATGATCGTCGCTGTCGGCGACCAGAGCGGCCGCGCGCTTCTCATATTCCCCGCCGAGGCGCCGCTCGGCGGTGGCGAACAGCATCTTGCGGTCGGCATGGCGCGCGGTCGGATCGACCTCGAAGGCGAACCCCTCCATCCGCCCGATCGGGAACGAGCCGACGGTCACTTCGCCCTGCTCGTCGACGATCACCGGGAACTCGCCGGCGCCTTTGCGGCCGATGTCTCGCAGCAGCACCGAGGTGCGGCGGTCGACGAAGCGCTGCGTGAGCCGCTCGTGGAGCGCGTCGGACAGCTTCTCCTCCACCTCGCGGGTCCGCTCGGCCATCTGGGCGGGTGCGTCGAGCCAGTCGGCGCGATGGGCGATATAGGCCCAGGTGCGCACCCCGGCGATGCGGTCGGCGAGCGTGTCGATATCGCCCTGGACGTTGTCGAGCGCGGCCACCTGCGCGGCGTACCAGCCCTGCGGGATGCAGCCGCCGCCTTCGGTGAGGTGCATGTAGAGCCGCGCGACCAGGCGGGCGTGATGGTCGGCGCCCGTTTTGCGGAAATCGGGCAGGCCGCACGCCGCCCACAGCCGCCGCACCGCCTCCTGCCCCGTGGCGCGCGCGCGCACCTCGGGATCCTCGGCGAGCCGCTTCAGCACGGCGAGGTCGACCGCCTCGGGCGCGGCGCGCAGCCCCGGGCGGTCGGGCCGGCGCTCGAGCGAGCGGATCAAGGCTTCGACGCCGCGGAAATCGGGGTCGCCCTCGCGCCAGAAGAGATGGTCGAGCGGGTGGAAGCGATGCTCCTCGATCGCCTCGATCTCCTCGGGCCGGAACTCGGCGGAGAGCTCGCCTTCCAGCGTCAGGACGCCGAACGTCCCGTCGCGCTGGTGCCGCCCGGCGCGGCCGGCGATCTGCGCCATCTCGGCGGGCGTTAGCCGGCGCCGCCGCCGGCCGTCGAACTTGGAGAGGCCGGCGAAGGCGACATGGCTGACGTCCATGTTGAGGCCCATGCCGACCGCGTCGGTGGCGACGAGATAATCGACCTCGCCGGCCTGGTACATCGCCACCTGGGCGTTGCGGGTGCGGGGCGAGAGAGCGCCCATCACCACCGCCGCGCCGCCGCGCATCCGGCGCAGCATCTCGGCGACGGCATAGACCTGCTCGGCCGAGAAGGCGACGATCGCCGAGCGCGGCGGCAGGCGCGAGAGCTTCGACGGGCCGGCATAGCTCAAAGTCGAGAAACGAGGCCGGCCGATAATCTCCGCCTTGGGCAGCAGCGCCCGCACCATCGGCGCCAGCGTCTCGGAGCCGAGGATCATCGTCTCCTCGCGCCCGCGGGCGTGGAGCAGGCGGTCGGTGAAGACGTGGCCGCGCTCGGGGTCCGCGCCGAGCTGGCCCTCATCGAGCGCGACGAAGGCGAGGTCGCGCTCCATCGGCATCGATTCGGCGGTGCACAGGAACCAGCGCGCGTCCCTGGGCAGGATCTTCTCCTCGCCGGTGATCAGGGCGACGCGGCCCTCGCCCTTCATCTTGACGACGCGGTCGTAGACCTCGCGGGCGAGCAGCCGCAGCGGGAAGCCGATCATGCCCGACGAATGCGCCGCCATCCGCTCGACGGCGAGATAGGTCTTGCCGGTGTTGGTGGGCCCGAGGATGGCCGTCAAAGGGGCCCGGGCGAAATCGCTCATGCCGCCTAGATCGGACCTCCGTGGCGCAGACGCAATGACCTCGATCAAGGCTTCGGACGATCATGCGGTGCCCTGCCGTCGCCCCAGCGAAGGCTGGGGCCCATGCGGCAGTGGAGCCTCGAAAGCAGCATGGATGCCAGCCTTCGCTGGCATGACGAACAGATCTGCGTTCTACCTCGTCCGAAGTACCACTTCGGGCGAAGCCGCTTACCGGCCCTGGCTTCTCCAGCGCCTCACGACGCGGCTGACCATCGCTTCCTCGTCGCCGGTCTGGCGCCACAGCTCGGAGAAGAGCGGATCGGACGAGGCCGGGCGGCGGTCGCGCTCGAGATCGTCGAAGGCGACGCGGATCGGGATCGACACGCCTTCGCCGCACACGATGCATTCGCGATTGCGGAGCGCCGGGATGACGTCGAGGAAGCCGCGCGCGCCTTCCGGCATCGCGGCCTTGACGAACAATTGGTCGCGCTCGTTGTTGAGGCGCATCGCAATGATCGTGCCGCACTGGGAGAGCACGCCCTCGGCGAGGTCGGACGGACGCTGCGTAATGAGGCCGAGGGAGACGCCGTACTTACGGCCTTCCTTGGCGATCCGCTCGAGGATCTTGCGGACGGCCTGGCCGCCGCCGGTCTTGTCCGACGGGATGTAACGGTGCGCCTCCTCGCAGACGAGCAGGACCGGGCGCGGCACCTCGTTCCTCGACCAGATGGCATAGTCGAACACCAGCCGCGACAGCACGGCGACGACGACCGAGACGATGTCCGACGGGACGCCGGAGACGTCGACGATCGAGATCGGCTTGCCCTTGGCGGGGAGGCGGAAGATCTTCGAGACGAAGCTGGTCATGCTGTCGGCGACGAGCATGCCCGAGAACATGAAATGGTAGCGGGGGTCGGCTTTCAGCTCGTCGATCTTCGTCTTGAGGCGCATGTACGGCGCGGTGTCCGTCGCCTTGTTCAAGAGCCCCATCTCGTTCGCGATCGAGCTGGCGAGGTCGGACAGCGCGTAGGGGATGGGCGAATCGACGGTGAGCTTGGTCATGCCGTCGGCGGCTCGATTCTTGGCGCGCGCCGTGAGCAGGCATTTGGCGAGGATGTCCATGTCGCGCTGACGCTCGGAGCCCGACGAGGTAATGAACACCTCGCAATGCTCCTCGAAGTTCATCAGCCAATAGGGCATGGCGAGATTTTCGACGTTGAACAGCTCGCCGACGCCCTTGAAGGCGGCCGAATATTCGCCGTGCGGATCGATCATCACGACATGGCCCTCGGGCGACAGGTCGCAGATGCGGTGGAGGATGAGCGCCGCGGAGGTCGATTTGCCGGTGCCGGTCGAGCCGACCAGGGCGAAATGCTTGCCGAGCAGAGCGTCGACGTAGAGCGCGCCGCGCACGTCGGTGGTCGGAAAGACGGTACCGATCTCGATATGGGCGCGCTCGTCGGCGGCGAACATCTGCTTCAGATCGTCGCCCGACACCGGGAAGACGCGAGAGCCCGGCGTCGGATAGCCGGTGATGCCGCGCCGGAAGTTGAGCAGCTTGCCGGTCGATTCATGCTCCTCGCCTTCGCCGAGAAAGTCGATCTCGGCGAGGACGAAGCCGCCCTCGCCGCGGTGGAGCTTGAGGCCGCGGACGCTGGCCAGCACCCAGCGCGAGCCGATCTCGAGCTTGACGTGGCCGCCGACCTGGCCGGAGAGCGCGATGCTCGGATCCGGATCCTTGGCGATCTCCCCGAGCCGGCCGAGATCCAGCTCGATGGTCGCGCCGCCGCCGCCTATCTCGATCACGCGGCCGATCTGAGCCTGCTTGGGCGTCCGCACCACCACCGGCCGGATGGTCGGTCCGACTTCTTCGCTCTCCTCGGCGCGCGGCAGGCTTTGGAAGTTCATCATGTCCATGGCGGCAGGCATTCCCCGGTTGGTCACCGGGAAGCGCTCTAGCGAAAAGGGGTAAACAACTGATTTGCGACGAGGAGGGATTGGGTGTTGGGGATTGGGGGTTGGGGATTGGTATGCGCCCGAACCCCCAACCCCGAACCCCTAACCCCGCTTGAAGATCGCGCTTGCCGCCCAGCCGAGGCCGAGCGACAGGCCGACGGCGACGAGGCCATAGGCGAGCGAGGCCCGCTCGGCGGCCCGCGCCACGAAGCGCTCGAAGCCGAGCTTCTCGATCCTTATGTCCCTGACCGCGCCGGCGATGACCCGACCGTCGCGGATCAGGAAGGTTTCGGCGGTGTAATTGCCGACCGGCACCCGCGCCGGAATGTCGATCCGCGCCCGGTAGAGCACGCCGTCGGTGATCTCCACGCCCCTCGGATTTTCCAGATAGAGCTGGCGGCGCTGCATCAAATCGATGAGGCCGGTTTCGAAGCGCCGCTGCACCTCGGGCGGGTTGCCGGGGCCGGGCGAGAGCTGGAGGTTCTGGAGGCCGAGCTCGTAGATCGCCGCCATCCGTTCGTCGACCAGCTTGGCCAGCGGCCGCGACGACGCCACGGCGTAGAAGGACGGCGCCGAGCGGAAGCGGGCGCTCTCGACGTTCATCCAGATGCCGGCGACCTTGCGCTTCTCGCGCACGACCAGCGGCTCGACCGGCCCCTTCACCACCACCGCGATGTCGGCGTCCTGCTGCGGCACCCGGCCGCCGGGATAGAGGATCGCGCCGAACAGCAGGAGCTGGGCGCCGGTGAAGGAATAGCGGATCTCGATCCGGCTTTCCGACACGTCGGGGACCAGCCGCGGCTTCGAGGCGCCGAGCGCCAGCGGCAGCGCGGCGAGGAGGAGCAGCAGCCGCCCCCGCGCCTTCACAGCGTCTGCACCGTGTAGATTTCGTCGGGCCGCCAGCCGAGGCCTATCGCCATGCGCAGCGCCACCGCGAGGATGATTATGGCGAGGAACATGCGCAGCAGCTCGGGCTTCGCCTTCTGGGCCAGGCGGGCGCCGAACTGGGCGCCGATCACCGAGCCGGCGAGGAGCAGGGCGGCCAGCACGACGTCGACCGACTTGGTGGTGGTCGCGTGGATGATCGTCGTCGCCGCGGTCACCGCCAGGATCTGGAGCAGCGACGTGCCGACCACGACCTGCGCCGACATGCCGAGCAGGTAGATCATCGCCGGCACCATCACGAAGCCGCCGCCGACCCCCAATAATACGGTGAGCATGCCGGCGAGGAAGCCGAGCGCGAGCGGCGCCAGCGGCGAGATGTAGAGGCCGGATTGGTAGAAGCGCCAGCGGAACGGCAGCGAGGCGATGATCGGATTGTGCCGGCGCGGCTTGGCCTTGCCGCTCCGCGGCTTGATGATGTCGAGCGCGGTCGCCGCTTCCTTCGCCATCATCGTCCCGATCGTGCCGAGCAGGACGACGTAGAGGAGGGCGATCGCGGTATCGATCTGGCCCATATTCTGGAGCAGGCGGAAGATGAAGCCGCCGGCGAGCGCGCCGACCAGGCCGCCGGCGATGATCACCGCGCCCATCCGATAATCGACGCCGCGCCGGCGGCGGTGGGCGAGCACGCCCGAGACGCTGGTGCCGGTGATCTGGGTGGTGGCCGAAGCGACCGCGACGGCCGGCGGGATGCCGTAGAAAATGAGGATCGGCGTGGTCAGGAAGCCGCCGCCGACGCCGATCATGCCGGTGAGCAGGCCGACGACGCCGCCCAAGGCGACGATCACCAGCGCGTTGACCGACAACCCTGCGATGGGAAGGTAGACGTCCATTCGCGGGGGACCCTAGCGGGTGCGGCGCACCGGCGGAAGGTGGGAGCCGCGTCAGAAGCCGGTGGTGGGGCGGGGCAGGAGCGGGGCTAGCTGGCCTGCGCGCGTAACCCCCGAAGCCGTAGAGCCTCGAGGAGGGCTTCGGCCATCTTCATTCGGCCTATCTCCGTGAAGGAGACATTCACCCGCCGACGGTCGCCGGAAGGTGACCGAAGGATCAACCCGTGGTCCACGAGGCGGCCGATAGACCGAAGCCCGGTCGTAGTAGGCAC
>JBJMTY010000086.1:0-17361 GCA_045811445.1 Allosphingosinicella sp.
CGCCGACGCGCCGTTCACGGTCGAGAACGAGCAGCTCACCCCGTCGGTGAAGATCCGCCGCCACGTCCTCAAGCAGGCCTATGGCGACCGGCTCGAGGCGCTGTAGCGGTAGTGAGGAGCGGCATCGTCCTCCCTGTCCGCGAAGCGGATGGGGAGGGGGACCATGCGCAGCATGGTGGAGGGGCTTTCTGACTCCGTAGGGCCCCTCCACCGCGCTTCGCGCGGTCCCCCTCCCCATCGCCTTCGGCGACAGGGAGGACTGGCTCGCGGTTTCTACCGCGCCACGCGCCGGTAGGGCTGGAAGTCGCCGAGGCCGCAGGAGCCGTAGGACATGCCGCTGACCGGATCGAACACGGTGGCGATGTCGCCGCGGCACAGGCGGGCCTGGCTGGTCCGGGTCTGGAGGGCGCGGCCGAGATTGAGGTCGGGGCAGCCGCCGGGCGCGTGGTTGACCCACAGACGCGCGCGGGTCTTGCCTTCGAAGACGATCGCCTCGCCGGCGCTCTTGTTGCCGCCGAGCTGGAGCATCTCGACGCAGTCGACCGGCGGACCGTCCGCCTCGTAGCCGGCGAGCGCGGCGGACAGTGCCGCTTCATGGGCGCTGCGGTCGGCCTCGCTCGGCTCGTTCATCGTGCAGGCGGCGGCCGCGAGGGTCGCCAGGATCATCAGCTTTCGCATCTTCAGGCCTCCTTGCCGCGACAACGCCTCACGGCACGACTCGCCGCGTCACCCGCGGAAAACATCCTTGCCTCGCCGCCGCTCGGCAAATTCCTCGACCGACGCGGCGCGGACGAACGGGTTGGTCGCCCGCTCGAGCGCGATCGTCGTCGGCACCGTCGCCTCGCCGCGCGCCCGCGCCGCTTCCACCGCGGCGAGGCGATGGGCGAGCGCGTCGTTGCCCGGCTCGACCGTGACCGCGAAGCGGGCGTTGGCGAGGGTATATTCGTGCGCGCAATAGACGCGCGTCTCGGCCGGCAGAGCGGCGAGCCGGGCGAGGCTCGCGTACATCTGCTCGGCGCTGCCCTCGAACAGGCGCCCGCAGCCCATCGCGAACATCGTGTCGCCGACGAAGGCGGCGCGCTCGGACGCGAAATGGTAGGCGATGTGGCCGGCGGTGTGGGCGGGGACCTCGATCACTTCGCCCTCGACCCGGCCGAGCGTCACCCGGTCGCCCTCGGCGACGCCCCGGTCGAGCGTCGGAATCCGCGCGGCCTCCGCGGCCGGGCCGGTGACGACGGCGCCGGTCGCCGCCTTGATCGCCGAATTGCCGCCCGTGTGGTCGGGATGCCAGTGGGTGTTCCAGATCTGCCCGATCCGCCACCCACGCGCCTCGGCCGCCTCCAGCACCGGGTCGGCCACGGCGGGATCGACGACCGCTGTTTCGCCGGAGCCCTCGTCATGGACCAGCCAGACATAATTGTCGGTGAGCGCCGGAACGCGGACGATCTCCATGGGCCAGGGCTCTACGCCTGTCCGCGAAGCCGCGCCAGCGCCTCCGCCGCCAGCCGGCGGGTGAGCCGGGCGGCGGGAATCGCCTCGCCGAGCGTCGCGGCCTGCCCCGCCCACATCGGGCCGAAGCCGAATTCCCCTTGAGCTTCGGCCGCTTGGCGGATCGGCGCGAGCGCCGCCGAGGCAAGAGGATAAAGCGGCGCCTCGGCCCGGATCGGCCCGAGCTCGCGGGTCAGCCGGCCGGGAACGCCGCGGGCGAGGCCGCCGGTGAACAGGTTGGTGACGATCGTCTCGCCCGTGCGAAGCGCGGCGCGGTGGGCGGGCGAGATCTCGCACTCCGGACAATGGAGATAGGCCGTGCCGAGCTGGACCGCGCTGGCGCCGAGCGCCAAGGCGGCGGCGATCCCCCGCGCGTCGCCGATCCCGCCGGCGGCGATCACCGGCACCTCCACCGCGCCGCAGACGCGCGGCACCAGGGCGACGAGGCCGAGCGGCTCGGCGCCCGGCAGGAACCAGCCGCGATGGCCGCCCGCTTCCCATCCCTGGGCGATGATCGCGTCGACGCCGCGCGCGGCGAGCCAGTGCGCCTCCTCGACAGTGGTGGCGTTGCCGATGACGACGGCGCCGCTGTCTTTCACCCGAGCCAGCAAGGCTCGGTCGGGAAGGCCGAAATGGAAGCTGACCGCTTCCGGCCGCACCGCCTCGACGACGCTCGCCATCGCCGCGTCGAACGGCCGCCGCATCGGCGCGCCCGCGCCGGGCGAGACGCCATATTCCTCGTAATAAGGGCGAAGCAGCGCGCGCCACGGGCGATCGTCCACCGCCTCGGGCATCGTGTGGCAGAAGAAGTTGAGGTTGATCGGGCCCCTGGCGAGGGCACGCACCTCGGCCGCCTGCGCCGCGGCTTCTTCGGCGTCGAGCATCCCGCAGGGAAGCGAGCCGAGCGCCCCGCCGTCCATCGCCGCGGCGGCGAGCGCCACTCCGCCCGCCCCCGCCATCGGCGCCTGGACGATCGGGTGGGTTGCCCCGACCAGGTCGAGGAAGCGCCGGTCGGGCCAGTCCGCTACCATGTTCCCGTGTTGGGCATCGAAGCCCAGGGCTCGGCCGGCGCAAGGGCGTCGCCGGCCTGGAGCAATTCGATCGAGATATTGTCGGGCGTGCGGACGAACGCCATGTGGCCGTCGCGCGGCGGACGGTTGATCGTGACGCCCGCCTCCATCAGGCGGCGGCAGGTCTCGTATATGTCGTCGACGCGGTAGGCGAGGTGGCCGAAATTGCGGCCCTCGCCATAGCCCTGCTCGTCCCAATTGTGGGTGAGCTCGACCTGCGCCTGCTCGTCGCCCGGCGCGGCGAGGAAGATGAGGGTGAAGCGGCCCTTCTCATTGTCGATCCGCCGCACCTCCTCGAGGCCGAGCAGGTCGAAAAAGCGGATGGTCGCATCGGGGTCGGAGACGCGGATCATGGTGTGGAGATATTTCAAGGCGAGGCTCCTTTCGCCGGGCCTATAAGCGCTCGGAGCGCTTGAGTTCCAGCGCGCGCTCTCTAGCGTGGGGCGCCATGAAGCCTCTCCTCGCCGCCGCGCTCGCTCTGCCCCTCCTCGCCGCCGTCGCCGCGGACCAGCCGCAGGACTGGAGCCAGGTTCAGGACGAATTCTCGAAGGATTTCGCCGAATCGAAGGCGATCTGCCGGCGGCTGATCCACCTCGACCTTCCCGCCGCCGACCGGCCCGACGCGGCGGCGGCGCGGGCGCTCAAGGGGTGCGATTCGGAAGCCCTTTATTACGGCACCGCGAGCAGGCCGGCCGATCCGGCCAAGGCGCGGCAATGCGCCTATCTGGAGCTGGCCGACGAGGACAATGCCGGCGTGTTCGGCGGCCGGACGATGCTGATGACCGTCTATGCCAACGGCCGTGGCGCGCGGCGCGACCTCGACCTCGCCACCCATCTCGCCTGCCAGATCGACGGCGCCCCGTTCGAGCGCGACGGGCGGGTCCGCCACCTCGCCGAGCTCAAGGCGAAGGGCTGGACGGGAAGCGATTTCGACTATTGCGACGACATCACGTCCGGCCTCGCCATGGGCTATTGCGCGGACCGCGAGGCGCGCAGGGCGGACGGTGCGCGCGACGCGAAGATCGGCCGCATCGCGAGCGGCTTGGCGCCCGCTTTGCGTCCCGCTTTCGATGCGCTGCGCAAGGCCCATGCCGCCTTCGTCGACGCGCATGGCGACGGCGAGGTCGATCTCGGCGGCACCGCCCGCGCGGCGATGCAGATCGACGCGGAGCAAAAACAGAAGGACGAACTGCTCGATCTGCTCCAGCGGCTCGCCGCCGGCCGCGCGCCGACCTTCAGCCATGCCCAGTTCGCGGCGGCCGACGCGCGCCTCAACGCGGCCTATCGCAAGCGCCTCGCCGCGATCGGGCCATCCGACGGCCCCGGCGCGGTGACCAAGGCGGGGGTAGTGGGCGCGCAGCGGGCGTGGCTGCGCTACCGCGACGCCTTCCTGGTTTTCGCGGCCGTAGCTTATCCCAAGGTGAGCCGCGACAGCCTCGCCGCCTGGCTCACCGACAAGCGCATTGCGATGCTCAGCGCGGAGGAGTGACCGGCCCGCCATTGGCGGCGAGCGCCTGCTCGGCGGCACGCCCCGCCTCGCTGCCCGGCGCCGCCTTCGCCGCGCGCTCATAGAAACGGCGCGCGCCGTCGACGTCGCCCGCGACGCCGGCGATGTTGCCGGCCTCGAGCAGGATCGAGGCTTCGTTCGGCGCCAGCCCCACCGCGCGGGCGATGTCGGCCTGGGCGCGGGTCATGTCGCGGGTGCGGCGGGCGAGCGCGGCGGAGAGGTACCAGGCGAAGGGGTCGGCGGCGACGACCTGCAGCGCCCGGTCGATGTCGGCGCGCGCGGCGGCAGGATCGCCCAGGGCGACGGCGGCGCGGGCGCGGTCGAGATAGGCCTCGCCCTTGAGCTGCGGGGTCGAGCCCTCGGCGGCGAGCGCGGCGTCGAGCGCCGCCTTCGCCTTGGCCGCCTCGCCGGCGGCGAGCCAGGCATTGCCCGCCTGCACCCTGAGGTCGGCGCGCCGCGGGTCCTTGAGGCGCTCGGCGTCGGCCGCCGCCTGCTCGAACGCGAGCGCGGCCTCGCTCCATTTCTCCTGGGCGATCAGCGCCAGCGCCTCGCAGCGCGCCGCGTCGACCCCGCCGCCCCGCGCCCGCCACGCCGCCGCCGCCTTGGCGCCGTGGGCGACGTCGTCATGGACCATGGCGAGGCACGCCTTCATGTCGGCGGGCACGGCCTCGGCCGAGCCGGCGAAAGCGAGGAGCAAAAGGGGCGCGATCATCGGCGCCGCTCTAGCGCGCGCGGCTGCATGCCCGCTGAACGAAGCCGCATCAGAAGCGCGGGCCGGCGAGCGCCTCGACGGTGCGGACGAGGAGGGCGATGTCGCCGTCGCGCGACAGGCGGTGGTCGCCGTCCTTGACGAGGGTGAGTGCGACGTCGCTTGTGCGCAGCTGCTTCACCAGCTCCAGCGACCAGGTCCAGGGCACGTCGGCATCGGCCTGGCCCTGGAGCAGCCGCACCGGGCAATCGATCGCCACCTCGGCATGGAGCAGGCGCAGCGATTCGCCACTCTCCCAGAAAGCGCGGGTCGTCACCGACGGCGCCTCGCCATAGGGGCTGGGCCGCTCGAGCCGGCCCTCGCGCAGGATTGCGAGCTTCTCGTCGGGCGTGAAGCCCCAGCCGGTGAAATCGGGCGCGGCGGCGACGCCGACCAGGGCCGCCACCCGTGCCGGGCGGGCGAGGGCGCAGAGCAGCATCAGCCACCCGCCCATCGAGGAGCCGACCAGCACCAGTGGCCCAGCCGCCACCTCGTCGATCATCGCCAGCGCGTCGTCGCGCCAGCCGGCGAGGGTCTGCGCCTCGAACGCGCCTTCGCTGGCGCCGCAGCCGCCATAGTCGAAGCGCAGCATCGCCTGGCCGGTGGCGGCCGCCCAGGCGTCGAGCGCGCTCGCCTTGCCGCCGTCCATGTCCGAGGCATAGCCCGGCAGGAACAGGATGGTCGGCCCCCGCCCCGGACGGTGGCGGTAGGCGAGGCGATCGCGCCTGGTCTCGAGATAATCCATGCCCCTGCCTAGCGGTTGCTTGTGCGGTGCAACAGGGGGTGGAGGAAAGGGCTGCCAGCCGCTACATGCGCCCGATCATGACGCAGCATTTCAAAGTCCGCCTTCCCGACGGTTCGGTGCGCGAGGTCGCGCCGGGGACGACGCCGTCCGACGTCGCGGCGGCGATCGGGCCGGGGCTCGCCAAGGCGGCGCTGGCGGCGCGGGTCGACGGCGAGGTGCGCGACCTCAACCGGCCGCTGGAAGGCGATGCCGAGCTGGCGCTGATCACCGCCCGCGACGAAGCCGACGCGCTCGATCTGGTGCGCCACGATTACGCCCACGTCCTCGCCGAGGCGGTGCAGAACCTGTTCCCCGGCACCCAGATCACTTTCGGCCCGTCGACCGACGACGGCTTCTATTACGATTTCGCGCCGACCGCGGAGCATGGCCCCTTCACCGAGGAGGAATTGCCGGCGATCGAGGAGGAGATGCGCCGCGTCATCGCCCGCGACGCGCCCCTGGTGCGCGAAGTGTGGACGCGCGACCGCCTGATCGGCCACTTTCGCGACCATGGCGAGCGCTTCAAGGCTGAATGGGCCGGCGAGCTTCCCGAAGGCGAGGAGCTTACGGTCTATCGCGCCGGCGAATGGCTCGACATGTGCCGCGGCCCCCATCTCGCCTCGACCGGCAAGCTCGACCCGCAGGCGTTCAAGCTGACGCGGGTCTCGGGCGCCTATTGGCGCGGCGATCAGAAGAACGCGATGCTGTCGCGCATCTACGGCACGGGCTGGCTCAACCGGAAACAGTTGCAGGAGCATCTCACCCGGCTCGAGGAAGCGGCCAAGCGCGACCATCGCAAGATCGGGCAGGAGATGGACCTGTTCCACCTCCAGCCCGAAGCGCAGGGCTCGGTCTTCTGGCACCCCAAGGGTTGGCTCGTGTGGCGGCAGCTCGAAGCCTATATGCGCCGCAAGCTCGACGCGGCCGGCTATGAGGAGGTGAAGACGCCTCAATTGATGGACGCGCGCCTGTGGGAGGCGTCGGGCCATTGGGGCAAATATCGCGAGAACATGTTCGTCGTCCCCGACGAGGTTCCGAACACGGCCGAGGGCGAGCCGGTCTTCACCGGCGAGGGCGATCTGATGGCGCTGAAGCCGATGAACTGCCCGGCCCACGTCCAGATCTTCCGCCAGGGCATCAAGTCGTACCGCGATTTGCCGCTGCGCATGGCCGAGTTCGGCTGCTGCCACCGCAACGAGCCGCACGGCGCCCTCCACGGCATCATGCGGGTGCGGCAGTTCACCCAGGACGACGCGCATATCTTCTGCCGCGCCGACCAGGTGGTGGCGGAAGTGCGCCTGTTCTGCGACCTCCTGGACGGCATCTACCGCGACCTCGGCTTCGAGACTTACGAGATCAAGCTGGCGCTCCGCCCCGAGCAGCGCTTCGGCAGCGATGCCATGTGGGACCGGGCCGAGCAGGAGCTGCGCGACGCGGTGGCGCTCGCCGGCCGCGCCACGCCGGCGTTCGGCTGGGAGGAGCTGCCCGGCGAAGGCGCCTTCTACGCCCCCAAGCTCGAATTCCATCTGAAGGACGCGATCGGGCGGACCTGGCAGGTCGGCACGATCCAGGCCGACACGGTGCTGCCCGAGCGGCTCGACGCCACCTATGTCGGCGAGGACGGCCAGCGCCACCGCCCGGTGATGCTCCACCGCGCGATCCTCGGCACGTTCGAGCGCTTCATCGGCATCCTCATCGAGCATCATGCCGGCCGCTTCCCGCTGTGGCTGGCGCCGGTGCAGGCGGTGGTGGCGACGATCGTCTCCGACGCCGACGGCTATGCGCTCCAGGTGGCCGAGGCGCTGAAGGCGGCGGGCCTCAGGGTCGAGACCGACCTTCGCAACGAGAAGATCAACTACAAGGTGCGCGAGCACAGCCTCGCCAAGGTTCCCAACCTCCTCGTCGTCGGCAAGCGCGAGGCCGAGGAAGGCACGGTCGCGCTGCGTCCGCTGGGCGAGGGGGCGCGGCAGGAGGTGCTGGCGCTCGACGCGGCCGCGGCGCGGCTCAAGGCGGAGGCGACGCCGCCGGATTTGCACTACTGATCATCTGACGCGTCCCGCGTGCCACAGAGGGGCGACAAAATCGTTCCGGCGCAGGGAGCGCCTTTCAAACCGTGGCCCAAACCACTAGATGGTGGGCTGCAAAGTCATTTCAGGAGACACGATTATACGTCCGCCCATGACCCGGCGCCCGATGGCGCCGCCGCTTAACGGCCCCCGCTACAACGAATTCATCTCCGTGCCCAAGGTGCGCGTGATCGATGAGAATGGCGAGAATCTGGGGGTCCTCCTGACCGCGGAAGCGATCGAGCAGGCGGCCGCGGTCGGCCTCGACCTCGTCGAAGTCTCCCCCAGCGCCGACCCTCCGGTCTGCAAGTTCCTCGACGTCGGCAAGTTCAAGTACGAGGCCCAGAAAAAGGCCAACCTCGCCCGCAAGTCGCAGAAGACGCAGGAGATCAAGGAGATCAAGATGCGTCCGAACATCGACGACCACGATTACGACGTGAAGATGAAGAAGGTCCACGACTTCATCGGCGAGGGCGACAAGGTCAAGATCACCCTGCGCTTCCGCGGCCGCGAGCTCGCCCACGGCCAGCTCGGCATGGTGCTGCTCCAGCGCGTCCAGGAGAATGTCGCGACCATCGCCAAGGTCGAGCAGCATCCCCGCATGGAAGGCCGCCAGATGCTGATGGTGCTCGCGCCGAAATAGGCGCGGGGCCGCCTCTTCTCGGAAACCCACATTCCGTAGCGGCGGATCAAGGGCGGGTTTCGTTTCGAAACCGAATTGTTGCGCAATTGCAATGAGCGCCGGGAAGCCGCGGGAAACTGCGATTTTCCGGCTGGCTAGGCGCCCCGCTTTTCATTAGCCTCCGCTCCAAAAGATCAAAAGATCATTGGAGGGGGTTTCACATGAAGACCATCTGGTTGACGTCCGCCGGCGCGTTCGCGCTCATGGCCGCGCCTGCCGCGGCGCAGGACAATACCTCGCCCACCGGCCAGACGACGCCGCTGCAGCAATCGGCCGAGGTCAACGCCCGCACCGACGTCACGCCCACCGACACGGCGACCGGCAACGAGATCGTCATCACCGCCCAGGGCCGCAACCAGGTCCTCCAGGACGTGCCGATCGCCGTCTCCGCGGTGTCGGCGGAATCGCTCCAGAATTCGGGCGCGACCGACATCCGCCAGCTCAACCAGCTCGCGCCGTCGCTGCTCGTCTCCTCGACCGGCACCGAGGCGAACGGCTCGGCCCGCATCCGCGGCATCGGCACGGTCGGCGACAATCCCGGCCTCGAAAGCTCGGTCGCGGTGTTCATCGACGGCGTCTACCGCTCGCGCACCGGCGTCGGCCTCAACGAGCTCGGCGAGATCGAGCGGGTCGAAGTGCTGCGCGGCCCGCAGGGCACCCTGTTCGGCCGCAACGCCTCGGCGGGCCTGCTCAACATCGTCTCGAAGAAGCCCAACCTCAACGAAATGGAGGGCTTCGTCGAGGGCACGTACGGCAATTACAACATGTGGCGCCTTTCCGGCGGCATCACCGGCCCGATCGGCACGAGCGGGCTCGGCTTCCGCCTCGACGGCGTCTGGACCCAACGCGACGGCTTCTACCATGTCGTCAACCCGACCGGCGGCACCGAGAGCCGGGTCAACGACCGCAACCGCTATTTCGTGCGCGGGCAATTGCTCTACGAGCCGAACGACACGCTCAAGATCCGCCTGATCGGCGACTATACGCACCGCCACGAGAGCTGCTGCGGCGCGGTCTATATCGACAACACGGTCGATCCGCAGATCGGCGCCCTCAACGATCCGGCCAACCCGCTTTTGGTCGGCGGCGCCGTCAACCCGACTGGCAACAACATCATCAACGTGCTGCGCGACCTCGGCCAGCCGCTCACCGCTTTCAGCAATCCCTATAGCCGCAACATCTCCATGAGCCCCGGCCGCACCTACAAGGGCACGACCGAGGATGCGGGCGTGTCGCTGCAGGTCGACTGGAATTTCGGCGGGGCGACCCTGACCTCGATCTCGGCCTATCGCGACTATCGTTCGGGCCAGCCGGGCGACATCGACTATAGCACCGTCGACATCCTCTATCGCAGCCCGGCCGGCAACGGCGTCGAGCGCCACTTCAAGACGCTGAGCCAGGAATTGCGGCTGCAGGGCACGGCGTTCGACAACCATCTCGACTGGCTGGTCGGCGGCTATTTCGCCGACGAGGACCTGACGGTCTCGGACAACCTCCGCTTCGGCAACCAATACGGCCGGTTCGCGACCTGCCGCATCGTCTCGGGCGGCGGCCTGGCGGCGCTCTACTCGCCGACCTCGCCCGGCTGCCTCGCGGCGCGCCCGCCGGCGACGTTCGGGGCCGCCTCGCCGATCATCTACGCCGCCTTCGACCGCCTCGATGCGGTCAACGACAAAGGCAGCACGCGCGACACCTATTTCCAGAACAGCCGCAACTACGCGATCTTCACGCACAACATCTTCCACCTGACCGAGAAGGTCGCGCTGACGGTGGGCCTGCGCTACACGAACGAGCGCAAGCGCTTCCACGCTCTGTTCGGCAACGACAATGCGGCGTGCCCGGCGCAGCAGGCGGCGCTGGTGCCGTTCCTCACCAACCCGGCCCTCGCCGCGGTCGCGGGCGCCCTGCTCTCCCTCACTTGCCAGGGCAATGCGACCGCCGAGCTCAACGGCGTGAGCATCGCCGACCGCAAGAGCGAGGACAAGTTCACCGGCACCGGCGTGCTAAGCTGGAAGCCGGTCGACGACCTCATGCTCTACGCGAGCTATTCGCGCGGCTACAAAGCGGGCGGCTTCAACCTCGACCGCTCGGCGCTGAAATCGCCGCTCCTGCCCTTCTCGGCGACCCCGGGGGGCGCCCAGGCGCTGACCGGCAACCTCAAGTTCGACCCGGAGGTCAACGACGCCTACGAGCTCGGCGCCAAATATTCGAACGGGCCGATCACCGCCAACCTCGCCATCTTCCGGCAGG
The DNA here is from genome assembly GCA_045811445.1 of Allosphingosinicella sp. GTDB lineage: Bacteria > Pseudomonadota > Alphaproteobacteria > Sphingomonadales > Sphingomonadaceae > Allosphingosinicella. The sequence continues at coordinate 10,596 of JBJMTY010000086.1, forward strand.
ATTTCCACAACTTCCAGCTCAACACGTTCAACGGCAGCGTCTTCCTGGTGCAGACGATCAACGGCTGCCAGACCAGCCTCGCCGGCGGCGACCGCGACCTCAGCGCCACCACCGGCGCCTGCGCGGCCGACAAGACGACCTGGGGCGTGCGCTCGCAGGGCGTCGAGCTGGAGACGGCGTTCCGGCCGGTCCCGCATCTCGATTTCACCGCGGGCTTCACCTACGCCAATACCAAATACCGCTCGAACCTGGTCGGCAACAGCGCCGGCGCGCCGCTCGATCCGGCGCTTCGCGTCCTGCCGGGCAAGCATCTCTCGAACGCGCCGGGCCTGGTCGGCACCGCGTCGGTCACCTGGACGCCGCGGATCGGCGCCAGCGGCCTGTCCGGCCTGTTCTACATGGATGCCCGCATGTCGAGCGACTACAATACCGGCTCGGACCTGTTCCCGCAGAAGACGCAGGAAGCCTTCACGGTGGTCAACGCCCGCATCGGCGTGCGCGGGCCGCGCGAGCAATGGGCGGTCGAGCTCTGGGCGCAGAACCTGTTCAACCAGAATTACGCCCAGGTCGCCTTCAACTCGCCCTTCCAGGCGGGCGCGACGGCGGCGCCGTTCGTCGATCCGCAATATCCGGGCGGCCGCCAGATCTTCTCGGCCTTCCTCGCCGAGCCGCGGACCTACGGCATCACCGGCCGGTTCCGGTTCTAGGCCCGATCGCCTGAGGCCGGAGCGCCTGGCGCTTCGGCCGACGGCGCGGATCAGGCTCGCGATTCATATCCTGGAGCGAGTCCGGGGGTGGCCTTGGCGACCGTCCCCGGGCCGTCGCTGCCGCCGGCGGCGCGGAGCAGGCGCGCCTGCAGCGCCTTGAGCCGCGCCGGGCTCTCGATACGCCGACCCGACAGAGCGTCGGTCAGATAGAAGACGTCGACCGCCCGCTCGCCATAAGTGGCGATATGGGCGGAATGGACCGCCGCCCGGCTGTCGTAGAGGGCGCGGGCGAGGCCGCCGAGGAGGGCCGCCCGGTCGCGGGCATTGACCTCGACCACCGTGTAGCGGCCCGAGGCGAGATTATCGACGAACACGGCCGGATGGATGTCGAACGCCTCGGCGCGCGGCCTCGGCAGCGCCTTGGCCTCGAGCCGGTCGAGCGCCGGCTCCTCCCCGGCCAGGGCCGCGGCGAGCGACTGCTCCAGCCGCTTCAGCCGGTGGCGTTCGGCCAAAGGCTCGCCCGACGCGTCCTGGACGAGGAAATTGTCGAGGGCCATGCCGTCGTGGGTGGTGTGGATGCGCGCGTCGATGATGTTGCCGCCGGCGAGGCTGATCGCGGCGGTGAGGCGGAAGAACAGGCCGGGCTGGTCCTTGGCGTAGACGCTGACCAAGGTGGCGCCGCGCTCCGCCTGGACGGAGACGGAAAAGGGCCGCGCCGTCGCCGGCGCCCGGTCGGCCGCGTCCATCAGGACGGCGTTGCCGGCGATCGCTTCCGCCGGCTCGGCGAGCCAGTAGCTGTCGGGCAGCCGCCAGGTGAGGCGGGTGAAGCGCGCCTCGTCCCAGCTGAGCCGGGCGGCGAGCTCGCGCTGGACGGCGGCGATCCGTTCCGGCCGGCCGCGCTCCTTGTGGCCGAGGCGCAGGCCCTCCTCGGCGGCGTCGAACAAGGTGCGCAGCAGCTGGCGCTTCCAGCCGTTCCAGACGCCCGGCCCGACCGCGCGTATGTCGACGACGGTGAGGAGGAAGAGCAAGCGGAGGCGCTCCAGGCTCTTCACCCGGCCGATGAAGTCCTGGATCGTCTTGGGGTCCGCTATGTCGCGCTTGAACGCGGTGGCGGACATGAGCAGGTGCCAGCGCACCAGCCAGGCGACCGTCTCGGTCTCGGCGGGGGTGAGGCCGAGGCGCGGACACAGGTCGCGCGCGACCTCCGCGCCGAGCAGGCTGTGGTCGCCGCCGCGCCCCTTGGCGATGTCGTGGAGCAGGGTCGCGACATAGGCTACCCGGCGCGATGAGATGTGGCGGAAGATGGCGGTGGCGAGCGGATGGTCGTCCTTCAGCTCGCCGCGCTCGATACGGGAGAGCAGGCCGATCGCCCGGATCGAATGCTCGTCGACCGTATAATGGTGGTACATGTCGAACTGCATCTGCGCGACGACGCGGCCGAAATCGGGCACGAAGCGCCCGAACACGCCGGCCTCGTTCATCCACCGCAGCACCGTCTCCGGGTCGCGCGGCGAGGTCAGCACGTCGAGGAACAAGGCGTTGGCGGCCGGGTCTTCGCGGATCGCGTCGACCAGCTTGGCGTCGCGGGCGGCGGCGCGCATCGCCAGCGGGTGGACGGCGAGGCCGTGCCGGTCGGCGAGCGCGAACAGGCTGATCAGCCGCACCGGCTCCTCGCGGAAGAAATCGTCCGACGGGAGCGCCAGGCGGCCGCGGTCGAGCACGAAGCCTTCGAGCCTGCGGGGGCGGCGGCGCAGGCTCGGCAGGCCGAAGCGGCGGCCCTTGGCGGCGAACTTGTCGTCGAGATGGGAGAGGAAGACGCCGGTCAAATCGCCGACCGTCTTGGCGTGGAGGAAGTAGCGCCGCATGAACCGCTCGACCGGCGAGGTGCCCGGGCGGTCGGCATAATGCATGCGCGCCGCGATCTCGCGCTGATAGTCGAAGGTGAGCCGCTCCTCGGCGCGGCCGGCGGCGATGTGGAGGTGGCAGCGCACCGCCCACAGGAAACGCTCGGCCCGCTCGAACCGCCTCAGCTCCTCGGCGGTGAACAGCCCGGCCTCGACCAGCCCGGCGACGCTTTCCAGCTGATAGATATACTTGCCGATCCAATAGAGGGTGTGGAGGTCCCTGAGGCCGCCTTTGCCTTCCTTGACGTTGGGCTCGACGACGTAGCGGCTGTCGCCCATCCGGCGGTGGCGCTCGCTTCGTTCGTCGAGCTTCTGAGCAATGTAGTCGCGGGCGGTGCCGGCGAGCACGTCGCGGCGGAAGCGCGCCTGGACCTCGTCGAACAGGGCCTCGTCGCCCCAGACGTAGCGCCCCTCGAGCAAGGCGGTGCGCACCGTCTGGTCGGCGCGGGCGACGGCGATCAGCTCGTCGACCGAGCGGACCGAATGGCCGACCTTGAGGCCCAGATCCCAGAGCAAATAGAGTGTTGCCTCCACCGCCTGCTCGCCCCAGGCGGTCGGCTTCCAGGGGCAGACGAAGGCGAGGTCGACGTCGGAATGGAGCGCCATCTCGCCGCGGCCATAGCCGCCGACCGCCATCAGCAGCAGCCGCTCGCCCGCGGTCGGGTTGGGGTTGGGGAACAGCTTGTGGGTGACGTAATCGTGGGCCAGGCGGACGATCTGGTCGGTGAGATAGGCATAGGCCGCGGCGGCGTCGCTGCCCTGCCACGGCTTCGCGTCGAGGCGCGCGGCGATCTCGGCGCGGCCCGCGGCGAGCGCCGCCTTGAGCGCGGCGGCGGCGTCCTTGCGCCCCGCCTGGCTCAGCGCGTCCGCGACGGCGCGGCGGTCGACGATCGCGCGCTTGGCCGGCACCGAAGCGAACCGGCCGGGCATCAGCCCTCTCCGGCGGCGAGCCGCTTCAGGCGATAGACCAGCTCCAGCGCCTCGCGCGGGCTGAGCGCGTCGGCGTCGATTTCGGACAAGGCCGCCTGCAGCGGGTCGGGTGCCGGCTCCTCGGCAGCCGCGGCGGCGAACAGCGGCAGATCGTCCAGCCCGGCGGCGATGCCGCCGGTGGCGGCACGGCCCGCTTCCAGCTTGGCGAGCACGGCGCGCGCCCGGCCCAGCACCGGCGCGGGGAGGCCGGCGAGCTTGGCGACGGCGAGGCCGTAGCTGCGGTCGGCCGGGCCCTTGGCCAGCTCGTGGAGCAGGACCAGATCGCCTTTCCATTCGCGCGCGCGGACATGGTGCAGCGACAAGGCGTCGAGCCGCTCGGCGAGGCGGGTCAGCTCGTGATAATGGGTGGCGAACAGGCAGCGGCAGCGATTGCGGTCGTGGATCGCCTCGACCACCGCCCAGGCGATGGCGAGGCCGTCATAGGTCGATGTGCCGCGCCCGACCTCGTCGAGGATGACGAAGCTGCGTTCGGTCGCCTGGCTGAGGATGGCGGCGGTCTCGACCATCTCGACCATGAAGGTCGAGCGGCCGCGGGCGAGGTTGTCGGACGCGCCGACGCGGCTGAACAACCGGTCGACGAGGCCCAGCCGGGCGCGGGCGGCGGGGACGTAGGCGCCGGCCTGGGCCAGGACGGCGATCAGCGCGTTCTGCCGCAGGAAGGTCGATTTGCCGCCCATGTTTGGGCCGGTGACCAGCCAGAGGCGCTCCTCCTCCGACAGGCCGCAATCGTTGGCGACGAAGCGGGCGCCCGACGCGCGCAGGGCGTCCTCGACGACGGGGTGGCGCCCGCCTTCGACCTCGAAGCAATTGTGGGCGGCGAATTGGGGGCGGGCCCAGCCGCCTTCCGTCGCCCGCTCGGCGAGCGCGGCGGCGACGTCGAGGCGGGCGAGCGAATCAGCCGCCGCCGCGATCGGCTCGGCTCGGGCGAGCGCGGCCTCGGTCAGCGCCTCGAGATGGGCGGCCTCGGCGGCGAGGGCGTGGCTGCCGGCCTGGGTCACCTGCAGCGCCTGCTCGTGCAGATCGGGGGCGTTGAAGCGGACCACGCCGGCCAGCGTCTGGCGATGGGTGAAGCCGCTCTCCGCCGCCATCAGCCGGTCGGCGTTCCGCGCCGGCACTTCGATATGGTAGCCGAGCACGCCGTTGTGGCGGATCTTGAGCGTCGCGACGCCGGTCTGCTGGCGGTAGCGGGCCTCGAGCGCGGCGATCGCCCGCCGCCCCTCGCCGCCGGCGGCGCGCAAGGCGTCGAGCGCGGCGTCGTATCCTTCGGCGATATAGCCGCCCTGGCTCGCCTCGATCGGCGGGGAAGGGACGAGCGCGCGGGAAAGCAGGTCGGTCAGCTCGCCATGGCCGGTCAGCGCGGGGAGCAGAGCCGCGAGCAAGGGAGGCGGCTCCGGCAGCCCGGCCAGGCGGGCATGGAGGCGCCGCGCCTCGTTGAGGCCGTCGCGCAGCTGGCCGAGGTCGCGCGGGCCGCCGCGGCCGGAGACGAGCCGGCCAAGCGCGCGGCCGATGTCGGGCAGCGCCTTCAGCTGGCGGCGCAGCCCCTCGCGCAGCCCCGCGTCGCGCTCGAGCAGCGAGACCAGATCGAGCCGCGCCTCGATCGCCGCGCGATCGAGCAGAGGCGCGCCGAGGTCGGCGGCGAGCAGGCGGGCGCCGGCGCCGGTGACGGTGCGGTCGACGGCGGCGAGCAGCGAACCCGACCGGCCGCCGGCCGCCGACTGGGTGAGCTCCAGGCTCTCCCGCGTCGCCGCGTCGATCATCATATGGTCGCCCGAGGCGCGCGGCACCGGCGGGCGGAGGAAGGGCATCGCGTCGCGCGCCACCTCGTCGAGATAGGCCAGCAGTCCGCCGGCCGCGCACAAGGCCGCGCGGTCGAAGGCGCCGAAGCCGTCGAGCGTCGCCACCTCGAACCGCTCCCTCAGCCGTTTCTCGGCGGCGAGGCTGTCGAAGCCGGCCTTGCGCTCCTGCGCCGCCACGTTCGGCAGCGGCTCGGGCGCGATCACTTCCGCCGCGGCGAGCCGGGCGAGCTCGGCGTCGAGCGCGTGGGGCGGGATCGAGCCCAGCTCGAAGCGCCCGGTCGAGACGTCGGCGGCGGCGAGGCCGTAGCGCTCCCCGACCCGCGCCACCGCGACCAGCCAATTGGCGCTGCGCGAATCGAGCAGGGCTTCCTCGGTCAGCGTCCCCGCCGTGACGACCCGGACGATGGCGCGGTTGACCACCGATTTGGCGCCGCGCTTCCTGGCCTCGGCCGGGCTCTCGATCTGCTCGGCGATGGCGACGCGGAAGCCGCCGCGGATCAGGCGGGCGAGATAGGATTCGGCGGCATGGATCGGCACCCCGCACATCGGGATCGGCTCGCCCTCATGCTCGCCGCGGGCGGTGAGGGCGATGTCGAGGCATTGGGCGGCGGCCCTGGCGTCGTCGAAGAACAGTTCGAAGAAATCGCCCATCCGGTAGAAGAGCAGGCAGCCTTCGGCCTCGGCCTTGAGCGCGAGATATTGCGCCATCATCGGCGTCGGAGTGCCGGGAGTTCTCGCCGCGGTGGCCATGGCGGGAGGTTAGAGGGTTCGCGCCAAGGGTGGAACCTGTTTTGCCTCCCCGCCGCCAGGTGGGGAGGGGGACCACCCGAAGGGTGGTGGAGGGGTGACCGCACCACTCCTCTTCTTTTCGCGCCCTCGAAACTCCGACTCCACGGCAGCTACCCCTCCCCCACCCTACGGGCGGTCCCCCTCCCCGCGAGCTCCGCTCGCGGGGAGGCACTTCGCTTGCCGCGCTTGCCGGACTTGCCCCTTGCAGCCTAAGGCGCGGGGCAAAACAGAGAGGCGCTGGCATGAGCGAAGGCAGCAACGTCACATTCTCCGAGCAGGAGGCCTTGGACTTCCACTCGGAAGGGCGGCCGGGCAAGATCGAGATCATCGCCTCCAAGCCGATGGCGACGCAGCGCGACCTCAGCCTCGCTTATTCGCCCGGGGTGGCGGTGCCGGTGCGGGCGATCGCGGACGACCCTTCCAAGGCCTATGATTATACCGCCAAGGGCAATCTCGTCGCCGTCATTTCCAACGGCACCGCGATCCTCGGCCTCGGCAATCTCGGCGCGCTCGCCGCCAAGCCGGTGATGGAAGGCAAGGCGGTTTTGTTCAAGCGCTTCGCCGACGTCGACGCGATCGA
>JBJMTY010000087.1:0-21126 GCA_045811445.1 Allosphingosinicella sp.
GATCCAGCCGAGCATTGCCCCCGCCCCGGACCAACGCCTCGGCAAACGACCCCTGACCAAGCTCGCGACGCATCCGCTCCTCCACACCGACTCTGGTAAGAGAATCACATTCCGACACTTATGCAAAGGTCCCGCCTTCGCCGGAATGACGGGAGGGGCGGCACGGCCGACGCAGTTTCGTCACCGCAGTTCGCTTTTTGGACCGGAGTAGAACAAAAGGGGTTGACTTTGCCCGCCGAATCGGAGAACATACAGCGAATCGATTCGGCTCTTTGACATTGTCGATGAAATTGGCGGCGCCCGCTCAGATGATCGGGTGGCGTTCCCAATTGGGCTTGTCGGCGCGCTTGCAGAGCGTGGCGTTGAGGCCGCGCACCGTGTCGCTGCCGGTGCGCTGGCACAAAAACGGGCAGACGGCATGGACGAGGCAGCCGAGGCCGCCGCCGAGCATGCGCAGGCCGAAGCCGGCGGCGACGCCGAAATGCTCGAAATAGGTCTCGCCCGCTTCGCGCAGGTGCTTCGTCAGGGGATTGCCGGCCATAGGAGCCCCCATATCGTTCCCGGGCCGTCCTGAATAGCTTTCGCGAGGGCGAGCGGTTAAACCGCGCGGCGAAGGGAGCTTTCCGACGTGCCGCAAGCCTATATCGTCGCCGCCGCCCGCACCGCCGGCGGCCGCCGCGGCGGCGCGCTGAGGGACTGGCACCCCGCCGACATGGCCGGGGAAATGCTCGACGCCCTCGTCGCGCGCGCCGGGATCGACCCGGCCGCGATCGAGGACGTGATCATGGGCTGCGTCGGCCAGGCCGGCGAGCAGGCCTTCCACATCGGCCGCAACGCCGTGCTCGCCTCGTCGCTGCCGATCTCGGTGCCGGCGGTCAGCATCGACCGCCAGTGCGGCTCGTCGCAGCAGGCGATCCAGTTCGCCGCCCAGGCGGTGATGAGCGGGACGCAGGATGTGGTGATCGCCGCCGGGGTCGAATCGATGACCCGGGTGCCGATGGGCCTCCCCTTCACCCTGCCGCTCCAGCACGGCATCGGCACCGGGCCCTTCTCGCGCCGCATCCAGGAAAGGTTCGGGGTCAAGAGCTTCAGCCAGTTCGACGGCGCCGAGGCGATCGCCGGCAAATACGGCCTGGCGAAGGAGGCGCTCGACCTCTTCGCCCTCGACAGCCATTGCAAGGCGGCGCGGGCGAGCGAGGAAGGGGCGTTCGACGCCGAGATCGTGCCGCTCGCGGTGACCGGCGAGGACGGGGCGGAGCGGCTCCACCTTCGCGACGAAGGCATACGCTTCGACGCAACGCTGGAGGGGATCGCGGCCGTCAAGCCGGTCCGCGAGGGCGGCCGCATCACCGCCGCCAACGCCTCGCAGATCTGCGACGGGGCGAGCGGCGTCCTCGTCGTCTCGGAAGCGGCGCTGAAGGCGCACGGGCTGGTGCCGATGGCGCGGATCGTCAACCTGACGGTCACCGGCGGCGACCCGGTGATCATGCTCGAGGAGATCATCCCCGCCACCCGCCGCGCCCTCGACCGCGCCGGGATGCGGATCGAGGAGATCGACCTCTACGAAGTCAACGAGGCGTTCGCGCCGGTGCCGCTCGCCTGGCTGGGCGCGACCGGCGCCGACCCGGCCCGGCTCAACGTGCATGGCGGCGCGATCGCGCTCGGCCACCCGCTCGGCGCCTCGGGCACCAAGCTGATGGCGACCCTGCTCCACGCCCTGCGCCGCCGCGGCGGCCGCTACGGCCTCCAGACGATGTGCGAAGGCGGCGGACTCGCCAACGTGACGATCGTGGAGAATCTGGCGGGGTGATGGATCGGGTTGCCCCTCCCCCCGAATGACGGGGGTAGTCAGTCCTCCCTGTCGCCGCAGGCGATGGGGAGGGGGACCGCACGAAGTGCGGTGGAGGGGCCCGCAGAGTCGGCAAAGCCCCACCACCATGCTTCGCCCGACGGCTGCTGCGCAGCCGGTTCCGGCTTTCGGCAGTCCCCCGGACTGCCGACCCGCCTACACCCCCCTCCCCATGCGCTTCGCGCACAGGGAGGACTAGAGGCGCCCCCCTCCCCATGGAGCCGCCGCGCCATTCTCGTCATGCCGGACTTGATCCGGCATCCATGAACACCGTGGCGTGAAACCTTGCGCGACCGTGTTCGTGAATTCCCGCCTTCGCCGAATGACGGACAGACGTAAGGCTCAGCGGCGGCAGATGCGGACGGGGCCGCCGGGGACGCGTTCGGTGACGCAGCGGGCCGGGGCGGGCAGAGGCGCGGTTTCGTAGGCGATGGCGGGCAAATCGCGGCGGGTGCGGTAATATTCGTAGGGATAGCCGCGGTCGTAATCGTAGAGGACGTGGCCGCCGCGGGCGGCGAGCGCACCGCCGTCGCCGAAGAAGCCGCCGTCGGCCACCGTGGGATAGTCCTCGGCGAGCGGGACGCCCCCCGCATAGCCGGCCGCGCCGTAGCCGGCCGCGCCATAGTCGTCGCGGCGGTCCCCGTGACGGTGGCGGCCGTGCATGAAGCGGAAACGGCCGTGGCCGGGGCCGGCGCCGGCGCCGAAGCGGACGCCGCCGAAGCCGGCGTCGAATCCGCCTCGGAAGCCGCCCCCGAAGCCGGCGTGCGGGCCCGGCGCGACGCCGATCGGCAGCGCGACCATGCCGGAAGGCGGGGCGGCGGCGGGCGCGGCCATCGGCACGGCGGCCAGCAGGGCGACCGGCACGGCGGTGAGCACGGCTTTCAGGGCGAAGGCAAAAAGGGTCGGACGGGGCATGGCCACCTCCTCAGGGTCGCGGCGGCGGCACGTTAACCTTTTCCGGGCGGCACGGCGAGGGGTTGCAGGGCGCCGCCGCCTCGCCGTCCCCTTACGGGACGCCGCCTTCGATCATCGCCCAGCCCGGCTCGCCGGCGGCGAGGGCCGCTTCCGCTTCGGCGCGCGCGTCGCCGACCGGCCCCGGCGCGGTCCAGCCGCAGCGCGGGCAATCCTCGTCGTTGAACAGGGTGGGGTGGATGCCCCACGGCCGCTCGGGCCTGCAGTCGAAGCTCATCTCAGTCACGCACCTAAACCTGGGTAATTAACCTAGATATAGTGATGCGGAGCTGTGCCTGCAATGAACGGGCCAGCCGCGGCGCCGTCTTGCCGGGCCCCGCGGCTTGCCGCTAGAGCGGCGGCGACGGATCGGGAGGCCAGGCTCATGAGGCTCGACAAAGACATCGCGGCGGTCGTGACCGGCGCCGCCTCGGGCCTCGGCGAGGCCACCGCGCGGGCGCTGGCGGCGCGGGGCGTCAGGGTCGCCGTGTTCGACCGCGACGCCGAGAAAGGCGAGCGGGTCGCAAGCGAGATAGGCGGCGTGTTCGCCCAGGTCGACGTGACCTCCGACGAGGCGGTCGACGCCGGCTTCGCCAAGGCGCGCGCGGCGCACGGGCAGGAGCGCATCCTGGTCAATTGCGCCGGCGTCGCCAACGCCGCCAAGACGGTGGGGCGCGACAAGGCGACCGGCGAGCCCAAGGCCTATCCGATCCACCAGTTCGAGCTCGCCATCCAGATCAACCTGATCGGCACCTTCCGGATGATCGCCCGGTCGGCGTTCGGCATGGTCTCGCTCGACCCGCTCGAGGACGGCGAGAAAGGCTGCATCGTCAACACCGCCTCGGTGGCGGCGCAGGACGGGCAGATCGGCCAGGCCGCTTACTCAGCCTCGAAGGCGGGCGTGCTCGGCATGGCGCTGCCGATCGCCCGCGACCTGATGGGCGAGGGAATAAGGGTCAACACCATCCTGCCCGGCGTGTTCAAGACGCCGATGGTGGCGATGATGCCGGCCAACGTCCAGGACGCGCTGGCGGCGCAGGTGCCCTTCCCCAAGCGGCTCGGCCGGCCCGAGGAATATGCCCGGCTGGCTTTGTTCATCGCCGAGAACCCTTATCTCAACGGCGAATATGTCCGCCTCGACGGCGGCATCAGGATGGCGCCGCGCTGACGGCGATCCGCGCACCTATGTCATTGAACTGAAAAGGAACGCAGCCGGGACGAAGCGGGCGGGAGAGCCGACGCCGTGACGCCGCTTCGGCTGGCAGGCGCCCGATTTCTGTGCCATTCCGAAGCTGGCGCGATTCGGATCGGGAGACGCGCCGCGAGGGGGGACAGGAGGACGGCCGGGGGGCCGCCTCACCAACCCTGACACATGACGATGGTCGCGGCGCCGCGTGGACGGCGCGCGCCCTCGGCTTGCTCCGACCAGACGACGAGGGCCGGCAACGGTCCCGGACCAGATCAGGCAGCCCGCTGCGGCGGGGTCGAAAGGGAAGCACGCGATGGCCACCGGCACCGGCACAGTCTCCATCACCGCGGTGGGCACCGCCAAGACGGAGAATTTCAACACCCTCTCGAACACCGCGGGGAGCACCACCAACACGGCCCTCCCGACTGGCTGGTACATCACGGAGACGGGTGGCGGCGCCCGGGACAACGAGCAATATGCGGTCGACACCGGCGGCTCGACGACCGGCGACATCTACAGCTACGGCGCCGCGGCCTCGACGGACCGCGCGCTCGGCCAGCTGAGGAGCGGCACGCTCATCCCGGTGTTCGGCGCCAAGTTCACGAACGACACCGGCGCGACCATCACCTCGCTCGACATCGGCTACCGCGGCGAGGAATGGCGCCTCGGCTTTGTTCCCGTCTCGCCGACCCCCCCGCGCCAGGACAAGATGGATTTCCAGATCAGCTTCAACGCGACGTCGATCGACGATCCCGCCGCCACCTGGATCGACGTCGACCAGCTCGATTTCCTCTCGCCGAACTACACCACGACCGCCGGTGCGAAGGACGGCAACGCGGCCGGCAACTTCACCGACCTCGCGACCACGCTGAACAACCTCAGCATCGCCGCCGGAGCCACCTTCTTCATCCGCTGGACCGACATCGATGCGAGCGGCGCCGACGACGGCCTCGCGATCGACGACTTCTCGATCACCGCCCACACCGCGGCCGTCGCGACGCCGAACCTCACGATCACGGACGTCACCCACAACGAAGGCGCCAACGGCACCGTCACCTACACCTTCACCGTCAGCCTCGACGCGCCCGCGCCGGCCGGCGGGGTGACCTTCGACATCGCGACCGCGGACGGCACCGCGACGACGGCCGACGGCGATTATGTGGCCCGGTCGCTGACCAGCCAGACGATCGCCGCCGGCAACACCAGCTACACGTTCGACGTGATTGTGAACGGCGACGCCGTCATCGAGGCCAACGAGACCTTCTTCGTGAACGTCACCAGCGTCACCGGCGCCACCGTCACCGACGGCCAGGGCATGGGCACGATCACCAACGACGACACGCCGCTCCTCTCGATCGACGACGTGACCAAGACCGAGGGCGATACGGGCACGATCACCTACAGCTTCACGGTCAGCCTCGACCGGCCGGCGCCGACCGGCGGCGTCACCTTCGACATCGCCACCGCCGACGGCACCGCCACCATCGCCGGCGGCGACTATGTCGCCCGCGCGCTGACCGGGCAGACCATTCCCGCCGGCAGCACCAGCTACACGTTCGACGTGACCGTGAACGGCGACATCAACGTCGAATCGAACGAGAATTTCGTCGTCAACGTCACCAACGTCGTCAACGCCAGCGTCGCCGACGGCCAGGGCATCGGCACGATCACCGACAACGACGTTCCGCCGACGCTCAGCATCGCCGACGTGACCAAGACGGAAGGCGATAGCGGCACCCAGACCTACACGTTCACCGTCAGCCTTTCCTCGCCCGCGCCGGCCGGCGGCGTCACCTTCGACATCGCCACCGCCGACGGCACCGCCACCAGTGCCGACGGCGACTATGTCGCTCGCGCCCTGACCGGCCAGACCATTCCCGCCGGCAGCACCAGCTACACGTTCGACGTGACGGTGGGCGGCGACCTCAAGATCGAGCCCAACGAAGCCTTCTTCGTCAACGTCACCAACGTCACCGGCGCGAGCGTCGGCGACGGCCAGGCGGCGGGGACGATCACCAACAACGACGTGCTGCCCACCGTGTCGATCGGCGACGCGACCGTCGTCGAGGGCAATGGCGGCGTTTCCTACCTCGTCTTCACGGTGAGCCTCAACAAGGCCTGGACCGACGCCGTCACGGTCGATTACGCGACCTCGAACGGCACCGCGACCGCCGGCGCCGACTATCTCGCGATCGGCGGCTCGCTCAGCTTCGCGGCGGGCGAGACCAGCAAGACCGTGTCGGTGCCGGTGATCGGCGACCATGTCGCCGAGCTCGCCGAGACGGTGAACGTCACCCTCTCCAACGTCTCGGGCGCCACGATCGCGGACGGCAGCGCCGTCGGCACGATCACCGACGACGATTTCGTCAATTACTTCTCGCTCGCCTCGGGCAATTTCTCGGAGAATTGGACGGACACCAGCCGCATCTCCGCCAACGACGACTGGAGCAAGATCGCCTCGATCCGCGGCTATCTCGGCGACATCGACCCTGCCGGCGCGGTGACGGGCGTCGATCCGCGCACGCTGACCGGCGCCAATAACGGCGCGATCGACGTGATCGCCAACCTCAATGCGACGACCAGCACGTCGGGCGGCGTCGGCGAGTTCCAGCTCGCCGACCCGACCATCGGCCTGCAGGGCTCGGGCACCGCCGACGCGCCGAGCATCGTCCTGTTCCTCGACGCCAGCGGCCGCACCGACATCCACCTCACCGCGAACCTGCGCGACATCGACACCACCGCCGACAATGCGGTCCAGCAGGTCGCCGTCCAATACCGCACCGACCCGAACGGCGCTTGGACCAACGCGCCCGGCGGCTATTTCGCGGACGTCACGACCGGCGGCAGCGCCACGCAGGTCACCGCGCTCGACATCACGCTGCCGCCCGAGGCGAACAACGCGCCGACCCTGCAGGTGCGCATCCTCACCACCAACGCCGCCGGCAACGACGAATGGGTCGGCATCGACGACATCGTCGTGAGCAGCGCCCAGGCGGCGACGCCGAGCTACGCGATCGCCGACGCGGCCGTGTTCGAGGGCACGACCTTCGGCGATCCGACGCCGATCGCCTTCACCGTCACCCGCACCGGTGACGCCAGCCAGGCCGGCGACATCGATTACGCGATCACCTTCCCCGGCGGCGGGTTCAGCGCCGGCGCCTCGGACCTCACCTCCGAGCTCAGCGGCAGCGTCCATTTCAACGCGGGCGAGACCTCGGCGACGATCACGCTCGGCATCGTCGCCGATTTCACGCCCGAAGCCGACGAGGCCTTCACCGTCACCCTCTCCAACCCCTCGTCGGGCACGATCACCCATGCGTCCGCGACCGGCACGATCGTCAACGACGACGGCGCGCCGCCCTTCGTCTCGATCTCCGACGTGACCCAGGTCGAAGGCGATACCGGCACGAGCGTCTTCACCTTCACCGTCACCCGCACCGGCGGGACGGGCGCGTTCAGCGTCGACTATGCGACCGCCGACGGCAGCGCGAGCGCGGCGAGCGACTATGCGGCCAAGAGCGGCACGCTCGACTTCGCCGCCGGCGAGACGTCGAAGACGATCAGCGTCACGGTCAACGGCGACCTCGCCGGCGAGACGTCGGAGACGTTCAGCGTCAACCTCGCCAACCCGACCGGCTTCGCCGTGCTCGCCGACGCCACCGGCACCGGCACGATCCTCAACGACGACGTCATTCCGATCTATCAGATCCAGGGCAGCGGCCACACCTCCCCGCTCGCCGGCCAGGGCGTGAAGACCCAGGGCGTCGTCACGGCGGTCGCGTTCAACGGCTATTACATCCAGGACCCGACCGGCGACGGCAACGATGCGACCTCCGACGGCGTGTTCGTCTTCACCGGCACCGCGCCGAGCGGGATCGCGGTCGGCGACCTCGTCCAGGTCACCGGCACCGTCAACGAGTTCGTCGCCGGCACCGGCGACCTGTCGGTGACCGAGATCACCTCGCCCACCGCGAGCGTGCTCTCGACCGGCAATGCCCTCCCCGCCGCGACCTTGATCGGCGTGGGCGGCCGCATGCCGCCGACCGAGAACGGCCCCGGCAACGGCCTCGGCAACGCCCTCGCTTTCTACGAATCGATGGAAGGCATGCGAGTCACCGTGAAGGCGCCTTTGGTCGTCTCGGACACCAACAGCTTCGGCGAGACCTGGGTGGTCGCCTCGGGCGGGGCCGGCGCGACCGGCGTCAACGACCGCGGCGGCATCACCCTCTCGGCCGGCGACCTCAACCCCGAGCGGATCCAGATCGACGACGACAGCACGATCTTCTCCGGCTATTCGCCGCACCACACGACCGGCGACCTGCTCTCCGACGTCACCGGCATCCTCAACTACAGCCACACCAGCTACGAAGTGCTGGTCACCCAGGCGGTGACCACCACCACCGACGTCACCCTCGGCCAGGAGACGACGAGCCTGGCCGGCGACCTCAACCACCTCACCGTCGCCAGCTACAATATCGAGAATGCCGACATCACCGACGGCCAGGGCAAGTTCGACATCCTCGCCCAGAACATCGTCTACAACCTCGCCGCGCCGGACATTATCGGCCTGCAGGAGATCCAGGACGCGGACGGCCCGGGCAACGGCTCCGACCTTTCCGGCCAGGTGACGGCGCAGCTGCTGATCGACGCCATCAAGGCGATCGGCGGCCCCAATTACGTCTATATCGAGATCGCGCCGACGACGCCGAACACGAGCGGCGGCGAGCCGGGCGGCAACATCCGGCCGGGCTTCCTCTACAATGCCGACCGCGTCACCTACGTCGAGGGCAGCGCCCACATCCTCACCGACCCCGCCTTCAACGGCAGCCGCAAGCCGCTGATCGCCGACTTCCTGTTCAACGGCCAGAAAGTGGAGCTGATCGACGTCCACTTCACCTCGCGGCTGGGCAGCAGCGAGCTCGAAGGCGCGACCCAGCCGCCGATCGACGCGGGCGATTCCTCGCGCACGGCGATGGGCGTCGCGGTCCACAATTACATCGCCGGCGCGCTCGCCACCGATCCGTCGCTGAAGCTCGGCGTCGTCGGCGACTTCAACGGCTTCTATTTCGAAGGCGCGGTCGGGGCGATCGAGAATGGCGGAGTGCTGACCGACCTCCACCGCACCCTCGCCCCCGAGGAGCGCTACTCCTACCTGTTCGACGGCAACAACCAGGCCATCGACCATATCATCGTCACCCAGAATCTGGCCGACGGCGCCCAGTTCGACGCCGTCCACCTCAATTCGCAATTCCCGAACAATTCGACGCGGCCCACCGACCACGACCCGGTGATCGCCCGCTTCTCGATTCCCAACCCGAACCCGCAGCTGGACCTCGATGCGCAGGCCCCGGGCACCGGCGCCTCCAATGCCGTCGTCGAGCAGGACGCGGTTGCCACCTTCATCGCACCGAACGCGACGGTCAGCGACGCCGATTCGCCCGACTTCGCCGGCGGCACGCTCACCGTCACCATCTCCGCCAACGGCCAGACCGGCGACGTGCTGTCGATCGGCGACACGCCGGCGATCACCGTCTCGGACGGCAAGCTGCTCTACAACGGCACCGAGATCGCGACCGTCGCCGGCGGCGGCGACGCGACCACGCCGCTGGTCGTGACGTTCGAGGCGAGCGCCAACGCCGCCGCCGTGCAGGACGTCGTGCGGGCGATCGCCTTCGCCCACGATTCGGACGCGCCGTCGAGCGCGGTGCGCACCGTCCATTACGCGCTGACCGACGGCGACGGCGGCAGCGGCGCGGCCGACGCCAGCGTCACCGTCCAGCCGGTCAACGACGCGCCGGAGCTGACCGCGCCGACCCAGGCCGGCGTCACCTACACCGAGGGCGACCCTTCGGTGGCGATCCTCCAGGGCGTGACGCTGAGCGACCCCGACCTGCCGGCGAGCTTCACCGGCGGCAGCCTCGTCATCGACGTCGCGGGCGCGACCGGCGGGCTCAACCTCAAGGCGGGCTCCAACTTCGTCATCAACGACAATGGCGACGGCAGCTTCAGCCTCGCCATCGTGGTCACCGGCACCCAGATCGCCTTCGGGACGATCAGCGGCTTCGGCACCACCCATCTTGCCATAACCGGGCTGACCGGCGCGGCGACGCTGGCGCGGGTCAACGACCTGATCGACGACTTCACCTTCGTGAAGGCGGGCGACGCGGTCGAGGACGCGACCGGCACGATCACGGTCACCTTCACCGACGGCGACAATGTCGGCAGCGTCCTCGACACCGCCCTGTGCGACGAGCAGACGCAGGGGCTGAGCGTCGTCGGCGTCAACGACGCGGTTGTGGTCGACCTCAACGGCGAGGCCGCGGGCTCGAACAACGCCGTCACCTTTACCGAAGGGGATAGCCCGGTGGCGCTCGCGCCGGCCGGTACGGTCACCGATCCCGACACCTGCAGCCCGGACTTCGCTGGCGGCACGGTCAGCGTCCAGATCGGCGACGGCGCCACCGCCGACGACCTGCTGCTCATCTCCGGCCCGTGCTTCGTCGTCGACGAGGGCGTGCTCTACTACCAAGGCACGGAGGTCGGCACGGTGTCGGGCACGGTCACGGGCAGCCTGACGGTCGTCTTCAACGACCAGGGCAGCCCGGCGCTGGCCCAGGCGCTGGTCGAGGCGGTCGCCTTCGCCAACTATTCGAGCGCGCCGACCGAAGGCGACAGGGTCGTCACCTTCACGCTGACCGACAGCCATGGCGCGGCCTCGGCGCCGGTCACCGCCACCGTCACGCTGCACGGGATCGACAGAATCCCCGTCGGCGTCCCGGACCATGTGTTCGTCGCCGAGAACGAGGTCGGCCAGGGCAACCTCTTCTTCGACAACGGCAACGGCCCCGATACCGATCCGGACGGACCGCCGCTCAAGATCGAGGCGGTGAACGGCGACCCGAACCTGGTCGGCAAGACGATCACGCTCGCCTCGGGCGCGTTGCTGACCGTGAACGCCGACGGCAGCTACAGCTACGACCCGAACCACATGTTCGACGCGCTGGCGCAATCGTCGACCAATGCGGCGAACTCCCATGCGAACGAGACCTTCACCTACACGCTCGCCGGTACCGCACCGGGGACGGAGACGCTGGTGACGGTGACGATCAACGGCGTCGGCCCGGACGGGCAGACCCTCTACGGCGATGCCGGCAACGACACGATCACCGGCAGCGAGAGCGGCGAGTTCATCGACTTGTCGCAGGGCGGCAACGACACCGCCTACGGCCAGGGCGGCGGCGACGGCTTCTATTTCGGCGCGGCGTTCAACCTCGGCTATTTCGACGGGTCCGGCATGTTCATACCGGGCGACCATGTGGACGGCGGCGACGGCCGAGACGTCGTGGCGCTGCAGGGGGATTATTCCGGCGGGCTGGTTCTCGACCCGACCACCCTCACCCACGTCGAGACGCTGACTTTGCTCTCCCACTCGGACGATCGCTTCGGCGGCGGTTCGGCGGACCTATTCAGCTACGACATCACCACCAGCGACGCGATCGTCGCGGCCGGTCAGCAACTCATCGTCAACGCCTCGACGCTGGCGGCGGGGGAGAATTTCACCTTCGACGGATCGGCCGAGACCGACGGCAGCTTCTTCATCTACGGCGGCAAGGGCGACGACCACCTGACCGGCGGCAGCGGGGTCGATGTCTTCTTCTTCGCCGAGGACGGCCGGTGGGGCGCCAACGACACGGTCAATGGCGGCGGGGGCAACGACATCGTCGTGCTGCGCGGCAGCTATGAGGTGACCTTCGACGGCACCGATCTGTCGGGCGTGGAGACGGTGAGCCTGCTGTCGGGCAAGGACGCGCGCTTCTATCCCGCCGGGACGCCGTTCCACTATGACATCACGACCGGGGACAGCCTGCTGGCCGCGGGCCAGACCATCACGTTCAACGGCGGCAATCTGGGGGCGAACGAGACGTTGGTCTTCGACGGCTCGGCGGAGAGCGAAGGAAGCTTCCGCGTCTTCGCCGGCGCCGGCAACGACGTGCTGCACGGCGGCCGGGGCGACGACCTCCTGTTCGGCGGCGGCAGCGGCGACACGCTGACCGGCGGCGGCGGCAACGACGTCTTCCGCTACCAGAATCTGACCGATTCCGACCTCAACGAGCAGGACGGCATCCAGGACTTCGACCTGGGCGACAAGATCGATCTCACCTGGATCGACGCGGACGTGACGCAAACGGGCGACCAGGCATTCCACTTCATCGGCAGCGACGCCTTCGGCCACCAGGCCGGCGAGCTTCGCGCGTTCGAGATCGGCCACGGGCTGTGGGAAGTGCAGGCCGACGTCGACGGCGACGGCAATGCCGACTTCCAGGTCTCGGTCGTCGTCATCGACAGCAACGTCCACCCGCTTGGCGGGGGCGACTTCCTGCTCTAGGGGCCCTAGCGGAACGGGGGCCGGGGCGGCGACGCTCCGGCCCTTTCCTTTACCGCGACATTGCGCTAGGGGCGGCGGCTTCCAAGCATCAGCGTGGAAAGAGACGCGGGAGGCGTGCTTCGGCCGCCGCTTGAACCGCTAAGCTTGAAACCGGCCGCGGGGCCCGCCTCCCGGCCGCCTACAGAGTGAGAGACAATGGCTAAGAAGATAACGGGCTATATCAAGCTCCAGGTGCCCGCGGGCGCCGCCAATCCTTCGCCGCCGATCGGCCCTGCTTTGGGCCAGCGCGGCGTCAACATCATGGAATTCTGCAAGGCGTTCAACGCCTCGACGACCGAGATGGAGAAGGGGATGCCCATCCCCACCGTCATCACCGTCTATGCGGACCGCTCCTTCAGCTTCGAGACGAAGACGCCGCCGGCGAGCTTCCTCATCAAGAAGGCGGCGAATTTGAAGTCGGGCTCGAAGGAGCCGGGCAAGGTCAGCGCGGGCCGCATCAAGCGCTCGCAGCTGCGCGATATCGCCGAGACGAAGATGAAGGATCTCAACGCCAACGATCTCGACGCGGCGACCAAGATCATCGAAGGCTCCGCCCGCGCGATGGGCCTCGACGTGGTGGAGGGCTGAACCATGGCTAAGCTCACCAAGAAGCAGAAGGCCCTCGCCGAGGCGATCGACCGCGACAGGCTGTACGGCGTCGACGAGGCGATCGAGGCGCTGAAGGCCCACGCCACCGCCAAGTTCGACGAGACGATCGAGGTCGCGATGAACCTGGGCGTCGATCCGCGCCACGCCGACCAGATGGTCCGCGGCGTCGTCACCCTTCCCGCCGGCACCGGTAAGGACGTGCGCGTCGCCGTCTTCGCCCGCGGCGGCAAGGCCGACGAGGCCAAGGCCGCCGGAGCCGACATCGTCGGCGCCGAGGATCTGATGGAGACCATCCAGGGCGGCACGATCGATTTCGACCGCGTCATCGCGACGCCCGACATGATGGGCATCGTCGGCCGCCTCGGCAAGGTGCTCGGCCCCAAGGGCCTGATGCCGAACCCGAAGCTCGGCACGGTCACGCCCAACGTCACCGAAGCCGTCAAGGCGGCCAAGGGCGGCCAGGTCGAATTCCGCGTCGAGAAGGCCGGCATCATCCATTCAGGCATCGGCAAGGCGAGCTTCCCGGCCGCGGAGCTGCGCCGCAACTTCGACGCCTTCGTCGACGCCATCGTCCGCGCCAAGCCGACCGGCGCCAAGGGCAAGTACGTCAAGAAGATCGCGCTCAGCTCGTCGATGGGGCCTGGCCTCAAGGTCGACGCCGCCGAGGTGGCGGGCGCGTAAGCGCTCCGCCTGCGAACGAACAAGGGCCGGGGCGGCGACGCTCCGGCCCTTTTGCTTTGACCGGCCGCGTGCTTAGGAGATTGCGTGAAGCGCCTCCCTTTCCTGTTGGCGGTCGCCGTCGCGGCCGTCCAGCCCGCCCATGCGCTCAATTGCGCGCTGAAGCCTGGCGTGACGCCGGAGCAGGCGGCGGCGGGCCTGTGCGGCTATGACGTCGCGGCGCGGCGCTTCGCGGGCAGCCCAGCGGAGCAGGCGGCGTGCCTCACGCGCCATGTGGGCAAAGGCGGCATCCTCGGCGGCCCGACGCTCAGCCACTATCTGCGCGACCGCGTCGGGCGCGAGACGGACGCCAGCCGGGGGCGGCTCGGCGATTATGTCCGCGCCCTCGGCGTCGACCCCGAGGCGGCGCTCGGCGGCGATCCGATGACGCCGGTCACGGCCGACTATTTCATCATCCACGACACCAGCGAGCCGCAATGCTCCAGGCCCGGCTGGAGCGCGACCTTGTGTCCCGTGCCGGGAGCGCTGCCGAAGGCGCGCGACACCGCGGCGTGGGCGGCGGAGCTCGGCTATCTGGGCCATCCCAAGCCCGCGCCCGACCGGCTGGCCCACGCCTGGACCAACCGGATCGGCGGCTCGATCACCGAAGTGACCTTCGACCTGCCGCTGCGCTCGACCAAGTTCGAATCCTGCCTCGACACGCCGGCCAAGGCTGGCCTGTTCCTGGCCGTCGAGAACACCCAGCCGCGCGTCGAGGATCCCGAAGCCGAGACGCCCAACGACTTCCTCGCGCCCCGCCCCGGCTTCACCCGTGCCCAATATGACCGGCTCGCCTTGCTCTACGTCGCGGCGAGCGTCCGGCGCGGGCGCTGGCTGATTCCCGCCTTCCACGCCGTCCTCGACACGCGCTTCCTGGACGGCCACGACGACCCGCAGAATTTCGACATGGCCGCCTTCTCCCGCGCCGTCCGGCGGCACGCCAGAATCCTCGAGCGGCGGCCGGGCTGAGCCCCGCGGATACCCGATCTTAACCGCGGCGGTGGCATGAGGCCTCCATGCGCCTCGTCATCATGAGAAAGGCCGGCGAAACCGGCCGGATCGCCATCAATCCCGAGCAGGTGACGCACCTGCGCTCCGGGCCGGGCAATTTCGTCGACCTCTATTTCGGCGAAGTGAAGGTCGCGGTCGAAGGCACGTTCGAGGACGTCTGCAACCGCCTGTGCGGCGAGCAAGTGGCGGTGAAAAGCCGCGATCCCTCGAAGGACTGGTTCACCCACGTCAAGCCCTGACCGGCGGAACCGCCCCGGAGGCGGCTCGTTTCGCCCTCGACACGGGAGCCTCGCGCGCCCGGTCGCGTGTCACAACGGACTTTAGGGAAAAGCCGATGCTCCTCACTATCGCCGCGATCCTGCTCATCCTGTGGCTGGTCGGCCTGCTCGCCTTCAAGTCGATAGGCGCACTCATCCACATCGTGCTGGTGGTCGCGATCATCCTTTTCGTCATCCATCTCGTGACGGGCCGGCGAGCCGTCTAGCCGACGGCGGCCCCGCCGCTTACTGAGCGGGACATGAGCGGGGCATCGATACGAGGGATTCGCGCTGGTGCGCTGGCGGCGGCGCTCGTCGGCCTCGCCGCCTCCGCGCCGTCGCACGCCGCGCCCCATGCGCCGCCGCTGGCCGAAGCCGTCGAGGCGGGCCTGCGCGCGCAAGTGGGCGCCGGCACGCGCTTCGGGCTCGTCGTCGCGACCATGGACGGCAAGGAGCTGGTCGCGATCGACCCCGACGGCCGCTACGTCCCGGCCTCCGCCACCAAGCTGTTCACCGCCGCCGCCGCCTTCGCCGCGCTGCCGGGCCTCGACGGGCCAGACGCGGAGGGCGGCGCCTCGGTGCGGCTCGAAGCGCGCGCCGGCGGGGCCCCGCCCGACGTCGTGCTCGAAGGCCATGGCGACGGGCGCCTCTCCAGCGCGCCCGACTGCAGGACGGACTGCCTCGCCGCGCTCGCCGACGCCGTCGCCGCGTCCACCCGCCGGGTCGGCGACGTGATCGGCGACGACCGCTGGTTCGCCGACGAGAGGTGGAGCCCGGGGATGAGCTGGAACAACATCGCCACGCGCTCGGGCACCGCCGTCTCGGCGCTGACCCTCGACGAGAATGTGGTGACGGTGACGGTCGCGCCGGGCGCGGCGAGCCGACCCGTCCAGCTGTCGTCGCCCGGTTACTTCGCCATCGGCAACGAGGCCGTGACGCTCGCCTCGGGAGCCTCCTCGCTCGGCTTCGACCGCCTGCCGGGCAGCCGCACCGTCCGGCTCACCGGCGCGCTGGTCGCCGGCGCCGCGCCCGTCGCGCTCCGCCTCGGCATCGACGACGCGGCCGATTATGCGGCGTGGCGCCTCAAGGCGCTGCTCGAAGCGCGCGGGGTCAAGGTGACCGGGCGGATCGGCGTACGGCATCGCCCCGCCGGCATGCCCCCGTCGCCCCCGGCGCCTCCCCTCGCCCGGCTGACGCCGCCGGCGCTGGCCGAGGACATCGTGGCGACCGAAAAGAACAGCGACAACCTCCACGCCGAGCTGCTGCTGCGCCGGGTGGCACGCCGCGCCGGCAGCGGCACGGTCGCGGACGGCGGGGCGGCGGTCCGCGCCTTGCTAACCCAGGCGGGCGTGAAGCGGGGCCAATACGACTTTTTCGACGGCTCGGGCATGTCGAGCTACAACCGCCTGTCGCCGCGCGGCGCCGTCGCCTTCCTGCGCTGGGCGTCGGCCCAGCCGTGGGGCGCGGCCTTGCGCGCCAGCCTGCCGGTGGCGGGCGTCGACGGCACGCTCGCGGGCCGCTTCAAGGGCTCGCCTTTGGAGGGCAGGCTGAACGCCAAGACCGGCACGCTCAACGCCGCCACCGCCCTCGTCGGCTACCTCAATGCGGCGAGCGGACGCCCCCTGGTTTTCGCCGCATTCGCGGGCGACATGCCCGAGGGCGCGGAGGCGACCAAGGCGATCGACGCGGCGCTGCTGGCCGTCGCGGCGGCGAACTGACGAAAAAGGGCTGGCGTCCGCGACATTTTCACGTCTTATTGCGGCGAAGGATCGCCGGGGCGGCGACGAACCAGGGGGAATGAGATGAGCCACAAGAGTGAGCTGCGGCGCGTGCTCGTATCGGGAACGGCGCTCGTCGCCACCGCTTTCTTCATGGCGGGGACCGCCGCCGCGCAGACCGCGCCGCCAAAGCAGGACACCACGCCGGAAGCCGCGACGCCCACCGGCGCGCAGACCCCCCAGACCGACGCGACGACCAGCTCCAGAGGCCGCGAGGAGGAAGGCGCGATCCTCATCACCGGCTCGCGCATCCGCCAGAACCCGAACAACAGCGCGCTGCCCCTCCAGATCGTCACCACCCAGGAAATGACCCGCAACGGCATCAACAGCCCCGAGCAGCTGCTGATGTACCTCACGACCAACGGCAGCGGCGCCGACAATCTCGCCTCCAACGCCGACGTCGTCACCGGCGCCCAGCGCGGCACCAACGGCCTTTCCGCCGCCAATTTGCGCGGCCAGGGCAGCGCCGCGACTCTGGTGCTGCTCAACGGCCGCCGCGTCGCCGCCCACGGCCTCAGCGGCTCGGCGGTCGACGTCAACCAGATCCCGTTCGCGGCGATCGAGCGGGTCGAAGTGCTGAAGGACGGCGCCTCGGCCATCTACGGCACCGACGCGGTCGGCGGCGTGATCAACTTCATCACCCGCAAGGATTATCAGGGCGTCGGCGTGTCGGGCTTCACCGACGTGACGGAGGAAGGCGACGGCAATATCTACCGCATTTCCGCGATCGCCGGCTACGGCGACCTCAAGACCCAGGGCTTCAACGTCATGGGCGCGGTCTCCTACAATTGGAGCCAGATCCTGCGCGGCGGGAATCGCGGCTTCGTCAACGGCAACCAACCCAATCGCGGCCTCTCGATCGACACGCGCGGCACGCCCATCGCAACCATCTTCAACATCGGCGCCAACACGCGACCGGGAAGCCTCACCACGGGCGGCACGCTGACCGGCGGGCTGTCGCTGATCGCCCCGAACGGAGCCAATGCGGCGGGGGGCGGCATCAATCCGCTCGACATCGCCGGCGGCGCCGGCTGTTCCAGCGTCGACGGCGGCATGGATTACGATTTCGACCTGTGGCAGACCCCGACGGCTTATTACGCCTGCTCGTGGGACACCGGCCGGGCGGCCGTGATCCAGCAGCCGATCAAGACGCTGACCTATTACGGCCGCGGCGTCGTCCGCATCGCCGGCGCGCATGAGCTGTCGCTCGAGGTCACCGGCTCGGACGCCAACTCCGCCAAGAGCTTCTCCAACGCGCAGCTTTCGGCCAACGCCACCAACCTGCCGATCGCCTACCCGCTCAATGCGCAGACCGCCGGGACCTACAATTCCATCTTCAACCAGTTACTGGCGACCTTCCCCGCCTCGGCGGGGACGCTTCAGGGCAATTACGGCAAGCCGATCGCCTATCGCTGGCGCTGCATACCCTGCGGCCCGCGCGAATATGTGACGGACACCAAGACCTTCCGCGCCGCTTTGGGCCTCGAAGGCCCGCTGTGGGAAGGATGGGACTATCGTGCCGGCGCGTCTTACGCCCGCAGCGAATCCTCCTCGCTGCTCGGCTCGGGCTATTATTATCGCGGCACGCTCGCCAACGGCGATCCGGACCCGCTGGCGCCGCAGGCGCCGGGCAGCAACGGCCTTCAGCGCGGTCTCGTCGGCGTGCTCAACAGCGGCCTCATCAACCCGTTCAGCCTCACCCAGAGCGACGCCGGCCTCGCCGCCCTCGCGGCCGTCTCGGCGAACGGCACGACGCTGTACGGTGGCCGCTATCAGGTGCGGCAATTCGACGCCTCCTTGTCCGGCCCGCTCTTCTCGATCTGGGGTGGCCGCGACGTGAAGCTCGCCGCCGGCGTCGACTATCGCCGCGAGACCTACGAGTTCAACGGCTCCGACGCCGCCGATGCGGCGAGCGACCCGGTCATCTTCCTCGCCGCCTTCGACAACGTCAACGCGCTGACTCCCAAGCACCGCACCATCAAGGCGGCCTATGCCGAGGTGCTGGTGCCGATCCTCAGTACGCTGGACGTCACCGGCGCGGTGCGCATCGACGATTATACCGGCTTCGGCTCGACGACGAACCCGAAGGTCACGATCAAGTGGCGGCCGTTCGAGCCGGTGCTGCTGCGCGGCTCCTACAATACCAGCTTCCGGGTGCCGACCTTCAACCAGATCTTCAACGGCATCACCGTTTCGCCCTATCTCGGCAGCGATCTTGCGGATCCGGTCAAGTGTCCGGGCGGAATCCCCACCGCTCCGCTGGGCAGCGGCGTTCCCTGCGCCCAGATCCGGCCGGACATAAACACCGGCGGCAATCTCGCTCTCGGGCCCGAGACCGCCAAGCAGTTCAGCGCCGGCATCGTCATCA
Organism: Allosphingosinicella sp.; assembly: GCA_045811445.1. Taxonomy (GTDB): domain Bacteria; phylum Pseudomonadota; class Alphaproteobacteria; order Sphingomonadales; family Sphingomonadaceae; genus Allosphingosinicella. Next base: position 19,155 of record JBJMTY010000087.1, read on the forward strand.
CGCCGGCCCCGCGCTTCAGCGCCTCGCTCGACTGGTGGTCGATCGCGGTCGACAACACGATCGCCACGCTGACCCTGCGTCAGCTCATCGACAACGCCAATCTGTTCCCCGACCGCTTCATCCGCGACGCGGGCGGCACCATCGTCGCCATCGACGACACCTGGCTCAACGCCGGCGCGCGGCGGACCCAGGGCCTCGAGCTGTCGCTGCGCGGCGGGTTCGACGCGATGGGCGGGCAGATCCTGCTCGGCCTCGACGGCACCTATTTGCTCCGGAAGAAGGAGAAGCTGACCCAGACTTCGGCCTACACGGGCAGCCAGGTCGGTATCTTCACCTTCGCCGGCGACCTTGGCCTCAAGTGGAAGCACAACGCCTTCATCACTTATTACAGCCACGATTTCTCGGTCTCGCTGACCCAGATTTTCCGTAACGGCTACAAGAACTTCGCCCTGCCCGGCATCGCCTCGGGCGCGATCACCCGGCCCGATTACAACGCGCGGGTCAACGATTACATCATCTACAATTTGTCGATGTCCTACACGGGCCTGGCGCCGGGCTTCACGATCACCGCTGGCGTCAAGAACCTCTTCGACCGCGATCCGCCCTTCGCGATCACCTATGACGGCAATACCGGCGCCGGCAGCTCGTGGGAGCCGCGTGTCGCCGATCCCCGCGGCCGCTCGTTCACCGTCTCGGCCGACGTGAAGTTCTAGTTTCCCGCTCGCCTCCCCGTCGCCAGGCGGGGAGGCATAACGGCTTGCCCCGCCGCTTTTTCCCCCTTATAGGCCCGGCATCGCCTCCCTCGGGAGGCATCCGTCCGAGACAGCTGGCGGGGCTTGCCCCTTAATCTCCAGCCTAGACGGGGATGAGTTTCACGCCGCCGCGGCCGCTCTCGAGCGCCTCGCCGGTCCGCCGGGTCTCCCCGGTTCGAGCCCTTCCCCTTCGGACTTTCGCCCGTGCGGCCTCGCGGCCGTGCGGACAAACCCGCGGGCCCGCGCGAGCGGACCCGCTCAAGTAAGGAAGTGGCATGGATCGAGCTCAAAAAGCCGAGCAGGTCGCCGAGCTGAAGCAGACGTTCAACGAGACCAGCGTGGTGGTCGTCACCCGCAATCTCGGGATGTCGGTGGCGCAATCCACCGCCCTCCGCATCCGGATGCGCGACGCCGGCGCCAGCTTCAAGGTGGCCAAGAATACGCTCACCCTGATCGCTCTCGAGGACACGCCCTACGCGCCGATCAGCGACATGCTGACGGGGCCGACGGCGCTCGCCACATCGTCCGATCCCGTCGCGGCCGCCAAGGTCGCCGTGGATTTCGCCAAGACGACCGATCGCTTCGAGATCGTCGGCGGCGCGATGGGCGATACGCTCCTCGACCTGGCGGGTGTGAAGGCCCTCGCCGAGCTTCCGTCTCTCGATGAGCTGCGCGCTCGCATCGTCGGCCTGATCCAGGCGCCGGCGACCAAGATCGCGCGGACCATCAGCGAGCCGGGGGCGATGCTGGCCCGCGTCTTCGGGGCCTATGCGGCCAAAGAAAACGCCTGATTTCAATCCTCAATCGAACCATTGGGCCCTCGGCCCGCAAGGAGACTTAATATGGCAGACATCAACTCCCTCGTCGACCAGCTCAGCGAGCTGACCGTCCTCGAAGCCGCCGACCTCGCCAAGGCGCTCGAAGAGAAATGGGGCGTCTCGGCCGCCGCGGCCGTGGCCGCCGCTCCGGCCGCCGGCGGCGGCGCCGCCGCTCCGGCCGCGGAAGAGCAGACCGAGTTCGACGTCATCCTCGTCAACGACGGCGGCAAGAAGATCAACGTGATCAAGGAAGTGCGCGCGATCACCCAGCTCGGCCTCGGCGAGGCCAAGGCGCTGGTCGAGGGCGCGCCCAAGGCCGTCAAGGAAGGCATCAACAAGGCCGAAGCCGAGGAGCTCAAGAAGCGCCTCGAGGAAGCCGGCGCCACCGTCGAGCTGAAATAA
>JBJMTY010000088.1:0-8492 GCA_045811445.1 Allosphingosinicella sp.
CCAAGGGCGCCAACCTCGTCATCAACGGCTTCGGCGATCGCGACGAAATCGAGCGGACGCGGGCCGCGCTGGAGCAGGCGAGCGGCGGCCGCGCCCTCTACAGCGACGCCGACCTCACCAGGGCCGAGGCGATCGAGGCGATGATGGCCGAGGCGAATGCGGCGCTCGGCCCGATCGACATCCTCGTCAACAATGCCGGCATGCAGCATGTCGCGCCGGTCGACGAATTCCCGCCGGAGAAATGGGATTTGATCATCGCCCTCAACCTCTCCGCCGCCTTCCATACGATCCGGCTCGCCTTGCCGGCGATGAAGGAGAAGGGATGGGGCCGGATCATCAACACCGCCTCCGCCCACAGCCTCGTCGCCAGCCCCAACAAGGCGCCCTACGTCGCTTCCAAGCACGGCGTCGCCGGCCTCACCAAGGCGGTCGCGCTCGAGACGGCGCAGGCTGGCGTCACGGTCAATTGCATCAGCCCGGGCTATGTCTGGACGAGCCTGGTCGAGAACCAGATCCCCGACACGATGAAGGCGCGCGGCCTCACCCGCGAGCAGGTGGTGAACGACGTCCTGCTCGCCGCCCAGCCGACCAAGCAGTTCGTCACGGTCGACCAGGTGGCGGCCTTGGCCCTGTTCCTGTGCCGCGACGAGGCGGCGTCGATCACCGGCGCCAACCTCTCGATGGACGGCGGCTGGACGGCGGCCTGAGCGCCATGCGGCTTTCCGGCGACGGACCCTAGACCCTTGGCCGTGGCCGGCACGCTCCATCTCCTCTGCGGCAAGATTGCGGCGGGCAAGTCGACGCTCTGCGCGCGCCTCGCCGAGGCGCCGGGCATGGTCGCGATCTCGGAGGATGATTGGACGAAGACGCTGTTCGGGGAGGAGATGCGGGAGGTCGCCGACTATGTCCGCGTCGCGGCCAGGCTGCGCGCGGCGATGGGCCCGCACGTGGCGGCGCTGCTGGAAGCGGGGCTGGACGTGGCGCTCGACTTCCCCGGCAACACCAAAGCGACGCGGGCTTTCTGGCGGGAAGTGGCGGAGGGCGCGGGCGCGCGGCTCGTGCTGCACTGGCTCGACGTGGCGGACGAGGTGTGCCGCGCCCGGCTGGCCGCGCGCAACGCCGAGGGCGTCCACGCCTTCGCCGGCGTGACCGACGCGCAGTTCGACCTCATCACCGGCTATTTCGAGCCGCCGGGCGAGGGCGAGGGGTTCGAGATCGTGCGGGAAAGCTGAGGGGCCCCGGCAGGGCCGGGGCAGGGTATAAGCAGGGGGCGCCGCGGTGTCGCGACGCCCCCGTCTTAGTGTTGGGGTCAGGCGTTCTGCAGGTTGACGGCGCTGGTCTTGCCGCGATTGTCCTGCTCGAGATCGTAGCTGACGCGCTGGTCCTTGTTGAGCGTGGTCATGCCCGCGCGCTCGACGGCGGAGATGTGCACGAAGGCGTCGTTGCCGCTGCCTTCCGGCTGAATGAAGCCATAGCCCTTGTCGGAATTGAAGAATTTCACGGTGCCGATCGGCATGATAATTTCCTTTGGTAGTTAAGTTGCCGGCAGCGCCGATGTGGCGGCGCCGGGCTGTAGCAGCGTGGAGAGAAGGAAATACCTGCCGAAGAAGGAAATATCCGCCGCATGCGGCTGTAGCCCGGCGTCCTTGCACCCATTCGGCGCAAAACGCAAACCGGGGCCGCCGCCGCGGCGGATATTGCGCTTTTACGCGGCCGCGCGGGCCGACCGGTCGTCGGGCGCGGCCGAGACCTTGCCGCCATGCTTCGCCGACGGGCGGAGGCGGAGGCGGCGACGCAAAAGGGTGCCAGCGGGACGGCTGAGGCCGCTCCGGACGCCCGGAAGCTTCGAAGCTTCGTGAAAATAAAAATTGAATCGATCAATCCTCCGCTTTTGATCGGATTCTTCGATAAGTGACGCCGCGGCGGGGGGCGAAGCCGAAGAAGGCGTTGCGGGCGACGGCGCCTTCCCGCAGCCGGTCGCCGGCGCGGGCGGCGAGCGCTTTCTCCTCCGCTTCGCTCAGCCGCCGCTCGAACCACGGATCGGCGGGATCGCCGTCATGGTCGCGAAAGCCCGGCGGCGGCGGGAAATTGGTTCGCCAGTAGCCGTCCTGCCCGCGCCAGACCCGGTAGCCGCCTTCGAGCGCGCCGCTCCCCAGCCGGTCGAGCGCGGCGGGCCAGTCGGCCGCCATCGCCTCGCTCTCGGAAGCGCCGGGGCCGGCGAACAGCCGCTCGGCCTGAGCCAGCAAGGCGAGCAGCAGGCGGGGCGAGCGCACCCGTTCCTCGGCGATCAGCTCGCCATGATAATAGCGGCGCACCACCCGCCCGTTCACCGCCTCGTCGATCAAAGCGGCGCGGCCGCGCTCGCCGAGGCCGCGGCGCAGCGCCGCGTCGCAGGCGGCGGCGAAGCCCTCGGCGCCGGGGCGCCGCCTCAGCTCGCGCGCGGTCTGCGCCGACATCCCCACCGACGCCGCCGCGGCCTCGACCGACAGGGTCTCGGCGAGATGCTCGACGAAGGCGCGCTGCCGCTCGGGCGTCCAGCCGTCGTGGCGGGGGCGCACCGGCACGGGGTGGAAGGGCGGGGCGGCGCCGTCCGGCGGCGGCGTGGCGTGAGGCAGCGCCGGAGGCGTGCCGGACGCCTGCGGAGGCGAGTCCAGGGCGTCGCCGGGCGGCGGCGGAGGCGGTGCGGTGTTGTGGTTCCGTTCCATCCGAAAGGGTAGATCAAACGAATCCCTATTATGCAAATCCTATTTTGTTCTGGGCGTTCGGCGGGGCGCGGGGCTGCGACGGGCGTTCAGCGCTGAGCGGACAGTTTGTTTCACGCCAAGACGCCAAGGCCGCCAAGGGGCCGCGGCGGTGGCGAGGGCGGAGCGATCTTCATGCCGTCGAACAGACTCAAGGCGGTTGAATTGCCTGCGGCGCGGGAGTGGCCCCGGATTCTTGGCGCCCTTGGCGTCTTGGCGTGAGATCATCCGGCCGTTGACGCCGCGAGGCGGTGGGCGTCGCGGCGGAGGATTTCGAGGCAGATTTCGCTGCCGGTGAGCTCCCAGGCCAAGTTGGCTGTGATGTGGTCGAGCTTGGCGGCGAGCGCGGGGAGATCGGGGGCGGGGAGGGCGAGGAGGGAGGCTTAGTCGCCTGTAGTTGACAAGCCGCAGCCTTGTCGTTTATAAGCGACGAATGGCGGAGGTCGTCGAAACCGAGGCGTTTTCGAAATGGCTGAAAGCGCTGCGCGACCCGCTCGGCCGGCGCGGCATCTTGCGGCGGCTGGCGCGGCTCGTTTCGACCGACCATTTCGGCGACCATGCGGGCGTCGGCGACGGCGTGAGCGAGCTCCGGATCGACGTCGGTCCGGGGTACCGGGTCTATTATACGATCCGCGAGGCGCGGGTCGTGCTGCTGCTCTGCGGCGGCGACAAGGATACGCAGGAGCGCGACATCAAGAAAGCGAAGGGGATGGCGGTCCAGTTGGAATGAGAGCGGCAGACCCACAGAAGGAACGACGAGGGATCCCTACCATGACGATCAACACCCGGCCCTTCGATGCGGCCGACTATCTGGACAGCGCCGCCGACCAGGCGGACCTGCTCAGCGACGCCGTCGACAGCGGCGACCCCAAGTACATTGCCTACGCGCTCGGCGCCGTCGCCCGCGCCCGCGGCGGCATCGGCAAGCTCGCGCGCGAGGCCGGCATGAACCGGCAGGCGCTCCACAAGGCACTGAGCGAGGACGGCAACCCGACGCTGGAGACGGTGCTCAAGGTGCTCAAGGCGCTGGGGCTCAGCCTGCGGATCGAGGAGGCGGGGGCGGAGGCGGCTTGAGGGGGCAGTTTGTTTCACGCGGAGGCGCGGAGGCGCGGAGGGGCTGCGGCGGTGGCGAGGGTGGGACGATCTTCATGCCCTTGAGCAGACTCGAGGCGGTTGAAATTGCCTGCGGCGCCCAACTGCCGCGGACTCTTGGCGCCCTTGGCGTCCTGGCGTGAGATCATCCGGCCGGTGAAGCCGCGAGGCGGTGGGCGTCGTGGCGGAGGCGGTCGAGGCAGCCTTCGCTGCCGGTGAGCTCCCAGGCGAGGTGGGCGACGATGTGGTCGAGCTTGGCGGCGAAAGCGGGGAGATCGGGGGCGGTTTGTTTCACGCCAAGGCGCGGAGGCGCGGAGGGGCTGTGCCGGTGGCGAGGGCGGGGGCGATCCTCATGCCGATGTGCAGACTCAAGGCGGTTGAAATTGCCTGCGGCGCCCGAACTGCCGCGGAGCCTTTGCGCCTTGGCGGCTTGGCGTGAGACAGTCAGGGGGATGCGGCGAAAGGGGGGGGACGAAGACGTGGGGGGCGGGTCACCAGCGATAGGAAAAAGACCGCGCGACCGCCCCGGACGGGCGTCCACTCCATGCGCGGCGTCGGCATGCCGTCGGAGCTCGAAGCGAAGATCACCGCCTGGATCGAGCGGCAGCCGGAGCCGAAGCCTTCGCGATCGGAGGCGATACGGCGGTTGATCGAGAGAGGCTTGGGCCGGGACTAGGCGCTCACCAACGCTTGCCGGTTTCAGCGATCGCCTTCAGCAGCGCACGCTTGGCGGGGGTGCGCCTGTTGCCCGCATTGCGCGGCATGTCCGGATTGCCCGCGGCCTCGCGGCGGCGCGCGATGTCGGCCGCGAAATCCTCGAAGGTCACCGGGTCACGATTCGAGGCTGGCGATGCCGTGCTCATTGAAGGTTTCCTCGCGGATGCGCCGCTCAAGATAGTCGGAGTCGGCGTCGGGGTGAAGGGCATAGAGGGTCCGCGCCTGCCCAAGCATGTCCGGTGCGGTCCCGGACGCATATTGGCCCATCCGGTCGGCGATCATGTCCTCGACCGCAAGGACCGAGATGTCACCGTCCGGACCTAAGTGGATCACACGAATGCGGCGCCGTTCCGCCCTGCCGTCGAGCAGCGAGGAGGAAACGACTTCGAAGCCGAGGCCGAGATCGGGATGTACCCAGCCGAGCGGCGTGTGTCCCGGACCGCCGGCCTTGGCGAAACCCTGCTGGCGGAGCGCCTCCTCGAACTCCTCTTGCCAAGCCGTCACGACGTCAAAGTCGCCCGTATTGATGGCGCTCCCCGAATAAAGCTCAGCCCCCGCCCCGCCGACCAGGACCGGCGGCTCCAAGCCCCGCCGCTTCATCGCCTCGCTGACGCGCGCGAAGGCCCGAAGCGCCGCTTCGAATTCGGGGCGGAAGGTAGAAGGGTTTCCCGTCACCCCGTACCGATTAGCAGAAGGGGCGGCGGAGGCGAAAGTGCAGCGGGAGCGGGTCAATAGCTGATAAACAATAAAGACTTCGCGGCCGCCCCCGAACGGGCGTCCACCCCATGCGCGGCGTCCGCATGCCCCCGGAGCTGGAGGCAAAGATCGACGCCTGGATCGAGCGGCAGCCGGAGCCGAGGCCTTCGCGGTCGGAGGCGATCCGGCGGCTGATTGAGAGGGGGCTGGCGGATGGGCTGTGACTCGGGGGAGAAGCTTTAGTCCTGACCCGAGAGGTGGAGGAGATCGGTGCATGCCCCGTATAAATCGTGAGCGATGTCATCGATGTGCTTGGCTTGCGCAATAAAAGTGCGATTGTGGGCAGATAAGTCACCGACTTTCTTTATATTTACGGATGCGTTCTTAGTTGTGCGTCCCACTGTGAAGGCGCGCTGCGTCTTCAAGGCCAAGATCAATCCCGACAGAGTAGCAATGTCCCCGTTCTCGTCCTTGATTAGCTCGACTTCACCTTGTTTATCAAACGCGTCTATGATCAAAGTTTCAAAGATCCTACGACACATTACAGCGCAGCAGTCAAACAGCGCGGCATCGTAAGAGGCATTGATCTGGTGAAGGATTTCCTTCACGTACCTACGGGCATTGCTGAAGGGTTCCACAGGCAGAACCGATCCTGAATTATCGGGCTTCAGTGGACCGGAGAAGGGTTTGAACTTTGCGTCCATCACATCCCGGTGGCGGATGTTGATCTTGAATTCGTCTTTTCGTGACGAAATCACGCGTGGATCGGCCTCGAGATTCTTTCGCAGTCGTGTCGTATTAGGCTTCGAGCCACCACCATCATTTATCATGCGAGCGAGCTCACCAGAAGTTAGCGCCGTGGCGGGTTCAGACTGATTCACGTACCAAACTGCACCCACGGCTACGTCGACCTCAGTCGCCTTCTCCCGAAGCAGCCGCCCGACAAAGTGCCCCACATCAGCCACGCGTCAGGCCTCGGTATTGCCGGACGAACGGGTGCAATATGCGCGGGCCGCCGCCTTTGCCTCGTTGATGAGGGCCGCGTTGAGCTTCACGGCGTTCCCACGGATTTGAAGCCAATCACATCCCTTGATTGCCCGGCCCGGATTCTTATCCCGCACGTCGATGGTGCTGAGGACCTGGGAACACAGCTTAGTGGTCACTTCCCCGAACTTTGCGTGGCGGTTCCAAAGCAAGAGCAGGGTTGCCGCGAGAGTAGCCGGGGCAATGGCGCCCCGCCCGCGTGCTGGCGTATTGGACTTCAGAGCCTGCCAATACTTATGGTCCAACTGGATGTGTGGTGGCTCCATTGATGGAGCCGCAGCGAACTCCAATTCCTCACGGTCGACACTGAGTTCCTGCGCTAAGCGCGCAATCGGCTCGCCGCCGCCGGCTTCCGGAGGATTTCCCCCGCCGTTAGCCCCGTGTCGCTCTGCGGGAGGTGTAGCGACTTGGCCTGAAATCTGGGCCATCGTCGCAAGCCAAATGGCCGCGTCAGTTGAGGCTGCCACCTCCACTCCCTTGGCAAGGAGGACCACTCGTAGGTCTAAATCGTCGCCCATCGCTTTCTCCGCGAATCTACCCGTCCGATTTCAGCTTGCTTTCGTATTCATCCCGCACGGCCCTCGGCAGCGCGAATGTGTTATTTCCAACAAGGTTGAGGCGCTTACTCTTTGTAAGATTGCTCAGGATTTTTGAGAGATTACTTGAGTAGTTCTGGTTGTAAAAGGTTGTAGCACCCTGCATCTCCGCCAGGAGATCCTTCCTGCTGAACTTGTCCTGCCCCTTCACCAATGACAGGTGGACAGCGGCCGCCAACGCTAGGTCCGGGCCCGTTTTCGCGTCCATCATCGAGGCGACTGTGTTCGTGCTTTGCCCGAGCGACCCGGAGCCGGCGCCGTTGTTCGCCCCCGCGCCAGATCCGCCTTCCGGTACGGCGGCGGGAAGATCTCTTGCGACCGCGATAATCTGGGATACGATATTGGGAACGTCGGATTTCAGGAAGGCCTCTTCGCCTTCATATTCAATCTCAAAGCTTCCGATTTTGGTGCGCAGGCGGAGAGGCATGGCGCTCCCTTTCGTCTGGGTAAGGCCGTGGGTCGTCGCGTGAGATATATGCTAGATCACGCAGAGGTCAATCCCGTTGTCTAAAGAATTCTTCACGGCCTTGCTGGACGCGCGTGAATGCTACTGCTCGTACGCTCTTCGCACGCGCCTTCGCGTCTGCTGAGCGACGAACCGTGCCGTCTCGGCCGAGTCCACGGGACTTTCGCAAAGGAGACCGCGTGTCAGCCACGGCTCCGCGGTGGTACGCTCTTCATACGTTGGGCGGACGCCGGGCGGTTTTGGCGGGGCACCGGCCTATAGGATAGTTGCTCACCTTGGCCGCGATGCATGTCTATTTAGTGATGGGGATGCTGCCGCTAAAGCGAGTTTTGATTTTGCCGTGCAACATTGGCTATGTCTTGCGTGAATACGCTGTTCGTACGCGCCTAGGCGTCCGCTAGGCGGCGAACCGTGCGATCTCGGCAAGGTCATCGGTGCGGCGACTGAGGGTGCCGCGTGTCAGCCCTGGCTCCGCGGCGGTACGTTCTCCATACGATGGGCGGACGCGGAGCCCTGCTCGCCGAGTGTCGGACGCTACTCCGCCGCCTCTCGCTCTCGCGTCGCGGCGGGAGAACCCCGCCTCTTTTTCGCGCGGGTGGAGGTCAGCTCTGCCCGGACCGACTTCGCCAGCAGCTCCTTGAGATATCCCCCGGTATAGCTGCGCGGCTCCTTCGCGACCTGCTCCGGTGTCCCCTCCGCCACGATCTCTCCCCCCTTATCGCCCCCCTCGGGCCCAAGGTCGAGCACCCAGTCCGCCGTTTTGATGACCTCGAGGTTGTGCTCGATGACGACGACGCTGTTGCCCTGGTCGACCAGCGCATGCAGCACCTCCAGCAGCTTCCTGACGTCCTCGAAATGGAGCCCCGTGGTCGGCTCGTCCAAAATGTACAGCGTCTGCCCCGTCGCCCTGCGGCTCAGCTCCTTGGCCAGCTTCACGCGCTGGGCCTCACCGCCCGACAGCGTCGTCGCCTGCTGGCCTACCTTGATGTAGCCCAGGCCCACTTCCGCCAGCATCGCCATCTTCTCGCGGATGGGCGGCACCGCCTTGAAGAATTCCACCGCGTCTTCGACCGTCATGTCGAGGACGTCGGCGATGCTCTTGCCCTTGAACTTCACTTCCAGGGTCTCGCGGTTGTAGCG
>JBJMTY010000089.1:0-18760 GCA_045811445.1 Allosphingosinicella sp.
CAATGGCCGCCTCGTCGCGGAGATCGTCCCTGTCTCGATCCCGCAGCGCAAGGGCGATCCCTTGGTCGTCGACCGCGACGAGCATCCCCGCAAAACCAGCGTCGAGGCGCTGGCGAAATTGAGGCCGATCGTGCGGGGCGGCGGCACCGTCACCGCCGGCAATGCCTCGGGCGTCAATGACGGCGCGGCGGCGATGATCGTCGCCTCCGAGGACGCCGCGAAGCGCAACGGCCTCACCCCGCGCGCGCGGGTGCTGGGGGCGGCGGTCGCCGGCGTCCCGCCGCGCATCATGGGCATCGGGCCGGCGCCGGCTTCTCAGAAACTGTTGAAGCGCCTCGGGCTAAGCATCGGCGAGATGGACGTTATCGAGATCAACGAGGCCTTCGCCGCCCAGGCGCTGCCGGTGCTGCGCCAGCTCGGCCTCCCCGACGATGCGGAGCACGTCAACCCGAACGGCGGCGCCATCGCGCTCGGCCACCCGCTCGGCATGTCCGGCGCCCGCCTGGCCCTCACCGCGACCGAGGAGCTCCACCGCCGCGGCGGCCGCTACGCCCTCTGCGCCATGTGCATCGGCGTCGGCCAGGGCATCGCCATGGTGATAGAGCGGGTCTAGCGCCTCCCCGGAACGGGGAGGGGGACCATGCGAAGCATGGTGGAGGGGGCCCGCCGTTCCGCCGGTTCGGAGTCGGGCCCCCTCCACCACGCCGCTTCGCGTCGCGGTCCCCCTCCCCGTGCCGGGGAGGAGCTAGATTCGCCCGGCAACCGCCCCGGCAACCGCCCGGCAACCGCCCGGCAACCTCCCCGCAGTCCTCCCGCACCGGCCCGGCTCACACCCGGTCGATCCTCGCCGCATAGCAGCCGCGCTTCGCGTAATGGGCGTGGATGTAGGCGACCCGCGAATCGGCGAAGAAACGCGCGATCAGCGATTCGGCCGCCGCGCCGTCGATCAGATCGCCGTCCACCATCAGCCCCTCGGCGTCGAACGCGCGCAGCGACAGCGGCCGCACCCGCATCGCCGGGGGAATCTCGCCCACCATGTCGGTCGGCGCCACCGCCCGCTCGCGCACGAAGATGGCGTGGCTGGCGCGATAGGGCGTGTCGGCCGGCTGGTGGAGGTAATTGACGAGCAGCAGCGTTTCGCCGGGCGCGGCGTCGCTTATCTCGATCCGGTCGGGAAAGCCGGGGCCGTCGGCGACGTAGCGGCGGGCGCCGCGGCGGGCGAGCGCCGCGTCGGCAAGGCCGAACAGGGGGCGGAAGGGCTCGGGCGAGAGGCCTGTGATGCGGAACGACATGAGCTTGTCTCCTTTCGCCGCCGCTTCTGGCCGACCCGGCAGCCGAAGACGCTCCGCCGCTTGCTTTCGAAGCCCTTGGGCTTGCCTTTCGTTCAGTTCCTGCTATGTTCCAACCGGCTCTTTGACCTCGTTGATCGATAAAACCGATCAACCTTGATCGATTGGATTTTTTTAAACGCGGAACTTCGGAACTTCCGGCCACTCCGGGCCACCGCCGGCCGGCTGGCGCGTTGATTGCCGCAAAAGCCGCGCCCTGCTAGGGCCGCGGCCGGAGAGAGACATGTATACGACCGAGCTTTCGAAGACGAAGACCGTCGCCTCGACCGAGGATCCGGACAAGCTCGCCGCCTTCGAGGCGCGGGTCGCGGCCGACGAGTTCATCGAGCCCAAGGACTGGATGCCCGAGGCCTACCGGCGCACGCTGACGCGGCAGATCAGCCAGCACGCCCATAGCGAGATCGTCGGCATGCTGCCCGAAGGCAATTGGATCGGCCGCGCGCCGTCGCTGCGCCGCAAGGCGATCCTGCTCGCCAAGGTGCAGGACGAAGCGGGGCACGGCCTCTACCTCTACAGCGCCGCCGAGACGCTCGGCACCAGCCGCGAGGCGATGATCGAGGCGCTCCACTCCGGCAAGGCCAAGTACAGCACCATCTTCAATTACCCGACGCTGACCTGGGCCGACATCGGCGCGATCGGCTGGCTGGTCGACGGCGCCGCGATCATGAACCAGGTGCCGCTCCAGCGCACGTCCTACGGGCCTTACGCCAGGGCGATGGTCAGGGTGTGCAAGGAGGAGAGCTTCCACCAGCGCCAGGGCTATGAGATCATGATGGCGATGTGCGCCGGCACCGCCGACCAGAAGCGCATGGCCCAGGACGCCTTGAACCGCTGGTGGTGGCCGTCGCTGATGATGTTCGGGCCGCCCGACGCCGACAGCCCCAACACCGCCCAGTCGATGCGCTGGCGGATCAAGCGCGACACCAATGACGATCTCAGGCAGAAATTCGTCGACATCACCGTGCCGCAGGCCGACGCGCTCGGCCTCATTGTTCCCGATGCGGCGCTGAAGTGGAACGAGGCGCGCGGCCATTACGATTTCGGCGAGGTCGACTGGGAGGAATTCTACGCCGTCGTCCGCGGCGAGGGCCCGGTCGCGAAGGAGCGGATGACGGCGCGCCGCGAGGCGTGGGAGCAGGGCGCCTGGGTCCGCGAAGCCGCCGCGGCCTGGGCTGGGAAGAAGGCGCGGAGGGAAGCGGCGTGATATCCTCCCCGGAACGGGGAGGGGAACCGGCCGAAGGCTGGTGGAGGGGGCCCGCCTCTTCGCCGCTTCGGCCTCCGGGCCCCCTCCACCACGCCGCTTCGCGTCGCGGTCCCCCTCCCCGTCCCGGGGAGGACCGCGCATGACCGACTGGCCGCTCTGGGAAGTATTCGTCCGCTCGAAGGGCGGGCTGTCGCACCGGCACGTCGGCTCGGTCCACGCGCCCGACCCCGAGATCGCGCTGCGCCACGCCCGCGACACCTATACGCGGCGGATGGAGGGCGTGAGCCTGTGGGTCGTCCCCTCGGCGCGGATCGTCGCATCCGACCCCGGCCAGGACGCGGCGATGTTCGACCCCGCCGCCGACAAGGTCTACCGCCACCCGACCTTCTACGACATCCCCGAAGGCATCACCCACATATGAGGGGGGCCGCCTTCGTGCCTCCCCATGATGTCATCATGGGGAGGCAGTGATGGCCTCTCTCCCCCCCATCGATCTGCCCTCGCACGCCACCGGCACCGGCGCGTTCGACACGCCGGCGCTCGATGAAGGCGGCGCGCTCTTCGAATACCTCCTCCGCCTCGGCGACGACGCTTTGATCCTCGGCCAGCGGCTCTCCGAATGGTGCGGCCACGCGCCGTCGGTGGAAGTCGACCTCAGCCTCGCCAATATCGCGCTCGACCTCATTGGCCAGGCGACCTTCTTCCTCGACCTCGCCGGGGAGGTGGACGGGAAGGGGCGCGACGGCGACCGGCTCGCCTTCCACCGCGACGTGCTCGATTTCCGCAACTGCCTGCTGGTCGAGCAGCCCAATGGCGACTTCGCCCGGACCATGGCGCGCCAATTCCTGTTCTCGGCCTGGCAGCGCCGCTTGCTCGCGCATCTCGCCTCGTCCAGCGACGGCCGCATCGCCGCGATCGCCGAGAAGGCGGTCAAGGAAGTCGCCTATCATGCCGATCTCGCGGCGGAGTGGGTGATCCGCCTCGGCGACGGCACCGAGGAAAGCCGCCGCCGCATGGCCGACGGGCTCGACTGGATGTGGCGCTTCGTCCCGGAATTGTTCGAGACGGACGCGCTCGCCGCCTTCATGGCCGGGAAGGGCATCGGCGCCGATCTCGCCGCCCTCCGCGCCGATTATGACGCCGAGGTGTGCCGCGTCCTGGCCGAGGCCGGCCTGGCGCCGCCGGCGGACCAGCGGCCGATCCTCGGCGGCCGCCGCGGCCACCATAGCGAGCATCTCGGCCACCTGCTCGCCGCGATGCAGTTCCTCCCCCGCACCTATCCGGACGCAATCTGGTGAGCGAAGCGGCGTGCGTCGACGACACCGGCGCGATCTGGGCCGTGCTCGCCGAGGTCGCGGACCCGGAGATTCCGGTCGTGTCGGTGGTCGACCTCGGCATCGTCCGTGCGGTCGAGCCGGGCCGCGTCGTCATCACGCCCACTTATACCGGCTGCCCCGCCACCCAGGTGATCGAACGCGACGTCCGCGCCGCGCTCGACGCCGCCGGCTACCGCCATGTCGCGATCGAGACCGCCCTCTCGCCCGCATGGACCACCGACTGGATCAGCGCCGCCGGCCGCGACAAGCTGCGCGCCTACGGCATCGCGCCGCCGACCCGCTCGGCGGTCCACTGCCCGCAATGCGGCTCGTCCTCCACCGAGGAGGTCAGCCGCTTCGGCTCGACCCCGTGCAAGGCGCTGTGGCGCTGCCGCGACTGCGCCGAGCCGTTCGACCTGTTCAAATGCCATTGAGGGCCGCGGCCGCGTGAGCGTCACCTTCCACAGCCTCGAGATCGCCGAGATCGTGCCCGAGACGGCGGACGCGAGCTCGATCCGCTTTAGCGTGCCGGAGGCGCTGCGCGAGGCGTTCCGCTTCCGGCCCGGCCAGCACCTGACCCTCCGCGCCGAGCTCGGCGGCGAGGAAGTGCGGCGCAATTATTCGCTCTGCGTCGCCCCCGAGGAGGGCGCGCTGACCGTGACCGTCAAGCGCATCGCCGGCGGCCTCTTCTCCAATTGGGCCAACGATGCGCTGAAGCCGGGCGATCGCCTCGACGTCATGGAGCCGCACGGCAGCTTCACCTGGGATTTCCGCGCCGACGCGGCCAACCATTATGTCGCCTTCGCCGGCGGCTCGGGCATCACGCCGGTCATGTCGCTGATCCGCGCCGCCATGGTCGAGGAGCCGGGGAGCCGCTTCACCTTGCTCTACGGCAATCGCGACAGCCAGTCGGTGATCTTCCTCGAGGCGCTGGCCCGGCTCAAGAACCAGTACATAAGCCGGCTCGAGATCCACCATTTCCTCGCCGAGGAATCGGAGGATATCGAGCTGTTCAACGGCATGCTCGACCGCGCCAAGTGCGACGCGGTGCTCGACTTGCTCGTCGACCCGGCCGGGGCGGCGGCCTTCTTCGTCTGCGGCCCCGGGCCGATGATGGACGCGGCGGAAGGCGCCTTGCTCGCCCGCGGCGTGCCGGCGGGCAAGATCCATGTCGAGCGCTTCACCGCCGACCGGCCCGCCCAGGCCCTCCAGGCCCAGCTCGAGGCGGCCTCGCGCGAGGCGCAGGGGGCGGCGATTTTGGTGACGCTCGACGGGCGCAAAAGGCGCGTGCCCTTCTCGGCCGAGGCCGGCAACATCCTCGATTCCGCTCGGCTGGCGGGGCTGCCGGCGCCGTTCGCCTGCAAGGCCGGCGTCTGCGCCACCTGCCGCGCACGTGTGGTCTCGGGCGAGGTCGAGATGGCCGCGCGCTACGGCCTCACCGACGAGGAGATCGCGGCGGGCTACGTGCTCACCTGCCAGTCGGTGCCCAAGGGCGAGGGCCTCGAAGTCGATTACGACGCCTGACGCGGGTGCCTGACGGGGCCCTGACGCTGGGGCGTCAGCGGCGCCCGGCCGTCCTCGATCCCACCCGCGCGCCGGCACGGGCGCTGGCATAGCCCGACTGCTCGACTTCGCCATGATAGGCGATGACGGCGCGGACGGTGTTCTGCATCGCCCGCATCCGCTCGCCGAGCGGCGCCGAGGTGCGGCGGATCATCACGGCGAGCGCGTAGGAATGGCCGTCGGGCGCGGTGATCACGCCGATATCGTTATAGCCCGCCTGCACGCCGCCCAGCACCTGGCCGGTGCCGGTCTTGTGGCTGAGCGTCCAGCCTTCCTGCAGCCCGCCCTTGAGGCGCTGCGGCCCGGTCTTGGTGTGCGACATGATGCCGAGCAGCCGCTGGGTCGAGGCCGGTGAGAGCAGTTCGCCGCGCTTCAGCCGCGCCAGAGCGTCGACGACGCCGTTCGGCATCGCGCCGTCGATCGGGCTGGCGATGTAGCGCTCGAACGCCGCGCGGCGCTGGGCGAGCGGCAGCGCGTCGCGCGCCTTGTAGAAGCCGCCATTGTAGGCATAGCTCTGGTGCCACTCGATGCCGGCGATGGCGCTTTGCAGCTTGCGCTCGCCCGGGCCGAAGCGAATGCCCTCGATGCCCTTGTCGCGCAGGAAGGCGCGGACCGCCTCCGGCCCGCCGGCCCGCCACAGCACCGCGTCGTTGCAGGTATTGTCGCTCTGCTGGAGCGCCCGCGTCATCAGCTCGGTGACATTGGTGGTATAGCCGTTGGCGCCGATCTGGGCGGCGATCGGCTGGTGGAACAGGGTGATGTCCGCCTTGGTGAGCGTGAACGGCGCGGTCAGGCTCAGCTCGCCGCGGTCGGCCTTGTCGAGCGCGGTCAGCGCCACCCAGAATTTGCTGACGCTCTGCTGCGGGAAATAGGTGTCGCCGTCATAAGCGGTCTTCCAGCCGCTCTGCACGTCCTCGACGGCGATGCCGATGTCTCCGGAAAAACCCTCGGCTATCGAGCGGATCTGCGTCGCCAAGGCGCGGTGGGCGGCCTCCTCGGCCGGGCCGAAATCGAGCCTGGCGGGCGGCCGCGCCGGATATTGCGGCTGGGCCTGAATCATCGTCGACGGGCCGGCCGCGGCGAGGGTCATCGCCGAAAGAAAAGCCAGTCGAAACCTACGCTTACTCGCCCTCAACATCTCGTCTCCGTCCTCCATGGCGCACCCGTCCGCTGCGAATCTTCATAGGAACGTCATGGTTTCCGCCAGCTTAAAATCGGGGTGAGAGACGAAGCGTGGCAGGCTTGCGACGGACTTAGGGAACGTCTTCAAAAAGCGAAGCGGGCGGAGAGACGCACGTCGCGTCCGGCGAGCGGCGCATAGTCCTTGAGGACGCTGGCGTGGCGGCGGGCGTCGACGTCGAACAGATTGTTCGCCGACAGCGTCAGGGTCAGCTCCTGATGCTCCCTGAGCGGCCGCCACGACGCCGAGGCGTTTACCAGGGTGAAGCCCGCGGTCGGCGTCTCGTTGAGGGCGGTCCGGTCCTGTCGGTCGACCCATTCCACCTCGATTCGCGCGTCGAGCGGGTCCGATTTCGCCTCGATGCCGCCGAGGATGCGCAGCGGCGGGATGCGCGGCGCGGGACCCGCCGTCTCGATCGTCGCGCGGACATAATCGGCGACCGTATCGGCGCTGATCTCGAAGCCGCCGAGGGTGGCGAGGCGCAGCGAGCCTTCCAGCTCGACGCCGGAATAGGTCGCCGGCCCTTGCAGGTTCTGAAAGACGGGCAGCCCGTCGACCACCGCGCCGGTGCGCGCGTCGAAAATGTAATTGTCGAACCAGCTTTTGTAGATCGAGGCGCCGAGGCTGTAGCCGTCGCCGCTCGCGTTCAGCGTCGCCTCGAGGCCCCAGCTGGCTTCCTTGGCCAGGTTGGGGTCGCCGATCTCGAACGCCTGGGTGCCGGCGTGCGGGCCGTTGGCGAACAATTCCTCGGCCGAGGGCGCCCGCTCGGTGCGCGAGCCGTTGAGGCCGAGCTTGACGCCCTTCGCCACCTGGTAGCTGGCGCCGAGCGAGCCCGAAAAGGCCGTGAAGCCGCGGCTGAGCGCCGGATTGCCGAGATCGGCATCGGCGTCGGCGCGGGTGGTCTGCCGCTCGATCCGCGCGCCCGCCTCGGCGCGCACCGGCCCGCGGACCAGCGACTGGAGCGCGAACAGGCCGAACTGGCTGGTGGCGTTCCTCGGCAGGAATTTCTCGTCGCCGACGACGTTCATCGCGCGGTGGAAATATTGCACGCCGAAGCCGCCGCCCCAGCCGCCGCGGTCGCGCTGCACCGCTTCGAGCCGCCCCTCATAGCCTTTCGAGTAGAAAGTGGTGCCGATCGCGCCGCTCCGTTCCAGCTCGTCGTGGCGATAGTCGGAATAGCCGCCGCGGAAGCGCACCTGCTCGAGGAAGGCGCCGCCGGTGCCCAATTCGGCGCGGGCATCGGCGCGGGTCTGCTTGACGTCGATGCGCGGCGCTTCCGCCTCCACGGCCGGATCGAGCGAGTAGCGGATCGGCACCCCGTAGAGGCTGTCGTAGCGGTTGACCGAGAAGCCGACATTGTTGCCGCCGCCGACATAGGCCGCGCCGATAGCGATGTCGGACGTCTCCGCCGCCGTGTTGGCGAGGCGGCCCTTGAGGTTGGCGAGCGCGCGGATCGCCGGGTCGCCGCTCGCCTCGGCCTCGGCGCGCAGCTCCGGCGTCAGCACGTAGCCGCCGATGCGAAGGTCGCCGGTCTTGGCGTAATTTCCGTCGGCGTGGAGGACGAAGCCGCCGCCGACCGGCAGATCGAGGCTGACATTGCCCGAGCGCTCGTTGGCGGCGGAGCCGTAGGTGAGGATGCCTTCGACATGGGCGCCATTATGGGGGATGCGGCGCGGGATGCGGGCGTCGATGACGTTGACGACGCCGCCGATCGCGGCCGAGCCGAACAGCAAGGCGGCGGGCCCGCGCAGCACTTCGATCCGTTCGGCGGTGAGCGGGTTGATCGCGACGGCATGGTCGGCGCTGGTGCTGGAGACGTCGAGGCTGCCGATGCCGTCGGTGAGCACGCGGATCCGCTCGCCCTGGAAGCCGCGCAGCACCGGGCGCGAGGCGTTGGGGCCGAACGAGGTCGCCGAGACGCCGGGCTGGTGCGCCAGCGTCTCGCCGATCGTCGGGCGCAGGTCGCGGGCCAGCTCGACGTCGCTCAGCACCGACGTGCCGGACAGCACGTCCTCGCGGTTGCGGCGGAAGCCGGTGACGACGATCTGCTGGCCCTGGTCGTCCTCGGAGGCGGCTTGCGCCGGCACCGGAGCGGGAGGCGGAGCCGGAGCGGGGGGCGGGGCGGGCGGCGCTTCGGCGGGCGGCGCTGCCGACTTGTCCGGGGCGTCCTGCGCCGCGGCGGGGGTGGCGACGGCGGCAATGCCGCTGAGAAGGAGAATGCGAAACATCATGGCCTGTCGAATCTGCAAAATGGCGTTCGGGCCGCGCCTCGGCGGCCACGGCGGTTCAATCGTCCGGGAGGAGCGGAAAATCCGCTCCGGTCAGGTCGAAGGGGGCTTCTGCAGGGGCGGGATCGAGGCCGAGGCCAAAGCGGCGTGGCGCCCGGGGTGGAAACGGAGCCGTTCGGCGACCCGCGCCGGCGGCGCATCGGCTTCGGCGGGGAGCAATTGGGCGGGCCAGTGGACCGACCCGTCGGCGCTCTGCTGGGCCTTCTTGGCCGCGCCGGCCGCCGCCGCTTCCTCGCCGATCGCGACCGACGCCACCTTCGCATCCGCGCTGTTGAGCGCGACGGCATGCCCCTCGGCGCTGCCGTGCCGGCAGAGCGCCGACGCCATCGCCGTGCCCTGGCTCGTCACCAGCGCGAAGATCATCAAAAGGCTCAGCAGACGGGCCATTGAGGGCGTCTTACTCCGGAACGCGTTAAAAGGAGATACAGTATCACCCCGTGGCCAGCCTTTGCTTTCGCCAGGATGAACTAGCCCTCCAGGAAAGGCCTCAGCGCCATCCATCGTTCGCGCTTCGCGGCGAACGGAAGCGTGTAAGCCGGGCTGCTCGAGGGGAGGGGGAGGAGAGCGAGCGGCGCCTCGCCGGCCGGCGCCGCGCCGGCTAGAGCCTTATGGCCCAGCGACGCCGAGCGCCCGCCGTTGAAGCCGATGGCGCGCAGCCCGGGCAGCGTCTCCACCAGCCCGGCGAGCGAATTGGCCTCGATGCCGCGCAGATTGCCGTCGAGGCTGCCGCGCCGGGTCGCCGCGCCGATCGTGTCCCACAGGCCGATGCCCGCGCCGAGCAGCCGCTCGAGCCTCGCCTCATAGGGCAGGGGCTCCAGCTCGGCGCCGATCACCGCGCCGATCAGCCGCCAGAAATGGTTGCGCGGATGGGCATAATATTGAGCCCGCGCGAGCGATTCCTCGCCCGGCAGGCTGCCGAGCACGAGCACGCGCGTGCGCCCGTTCACGACGGGCGGAAAGGAGCGCTTGACCAGGTCCATGCCGCCCCGCCTAGCGCAAGCGGGCCGATTGACAAGCCGCGGGCGCCGCCGCACCTCGGGCGGCCATGACCCGCATCGCGCTCTACCAGGCCCGCACCGGGATCGACCCCGAGGCCAATGCGCGCGATCTCGTCGCGGCCGTCGCCGAGGCGGCGGCGGGCGGCGCGGCGATGCTGTTCACGCCGGAGATGAGCGGCCTCCTCGACCGCGACCGGGCGCGCGCCGCGCCGAAGCTCCGCGCGCCGGACGAGGATCCGGTGCTCGCCGCCGTGCGCGCGGCGGCGGCGCGGGAGCGGATCTGGGTCCATCTCGGCTCGCTTGCGGTGCTCGGCCCCGGCAAGCTGCGCAACCGCGCCTTCGTGATCGATGCGGGCGGGGCGGTCCGCGCCACCTACGACAAGCTGCATCTGTTCGACGTCGACCTCGCCACCGGCGAGAGCTGGCGCGAATCCTCGGTCTATGAAGGCGGCGACCGCGCCATGCTGGTCGATACGCCCGCCGGCCCGCTCGGCCTTTCCATCTGCTACGATCTGCGCTTCGCCGCCCTCTATGCGGCGCTGACCGACGCCGGCGCCGAGCTGCTGGCCATCCCCTCCGCCTTCACGAGGCCCACCGGCGAGGCGCACTGGCACGTGCTGATGCGCACCCGGGCGATCGAGGCAGGCGTGTTCGTCATCGCCGCCGCGCAATGCGGCGAGCATGAGGACGGCCGCGCGACCTACGGCCATAGCCTCGTCGTCGGCCCGTGGGGCGAGGTGCTGCTCGACATGGGCGGCAGCGCCAACGGCGTCGGTTTCGCCGAGGTGGACCTGGCCGACGTCGCCGCGGTCCGCGCCCGCGTGCCGGCGATCCGCCACCGCCGCCCGATCCCGCCGGTCGAGCGGAAATGATCATCTTCGATCTCAAATGTGCCGGGCAAGACCATGTTTTCGAAGCCTGGTTCGGCTCGTCCGGCGATTATGAGGCGCAGCGCGAGCGCGGCCTCGTCGCGTGTCCGCTCTGCGGGTCGACGGACGTGTCCAAGGCGCCGATGGCGCCCGCGGTCCCGGCCAAGCGCGGCGCCGAGGCCGATCCGAAGGCTTTGCTCGCGGCCGCCGCGGCGGTGCAGAAGCGGATCCTCGCCGGCTCGGAAGCGGTCGGCGACCGCTTCGCCGCCGAGGCGCGGGCGATCCATCTCGGCGAGAGCGAGGCGCGCGCCATCCACGGCCGCGCCAGCCGCGCCGAGGTGGCGAGCCTCGCCGAGGACGGCGTGCCCGTCGCTCCGCTCCCGTTTCCGATTGCCGAGCCCGGCACCGAGAATTGACCCGGCCGCGCCCGCGTCCTAACTCCGCGCCAGGCGGTCGCGGCCCCGTAGCTCAGCAGGATAGAGCATCAGATTCCTAATCTGAGGGCCACAGGTTCGAATCCTGTCGGGGTCACCACCGCCGCTTTTCCTCCCGGTGCGCGCGGCCCCGCGAGACGGGCGCCGTTCCCCGTCAAGACGATTTCCTGTATATTTCACGCTTCGGCGGCCGCGACTCGCCGTTATCATTGAGATATTCTCGCGCTGGTCTGGGCGGCCGACCGTGGAAGGGGGAGAATCTCATGGAAAAGCTGACGAAGACTGACTTTGAAGGTCAGCCCGACTTTCTCGGCAATGCCAGCCGCCGCGTATTCGTCAAGGGACTGGGCTTCGTCGGCGCCTCGCTCGTCCTCGCCACGCTGGGCGGCTGCGACAAGATCGCCGAGGCGATCAAGAACCGGCCGCTGCGCCGCCGCCTGCGCACCGGCTCGGCCGCCGTCGACGCCGACATCGCCACCTATCGCAGCGCCGTCCAGGCGATGAAGGCGCTCCCTGCCGCCGACAAGCGCAATTGGGTGGTCGAGGCCAACATCCACGGCACCGCCGCCGGCTTCAACATGTGCGAGCACGGCACCGACCATTTCTTCGACTGGCACCGCGCCTATCTCTTCTGGTTCGAGAAGAAATGCCAGACGCTGACCGGCAACGCCAAGTTCGGCCTGCCTTACTGGAACTGGAACCAGAATCCGGCGATCCACCCGGCCTATCTCGATCCGGCCAGCGTGCTGTTCCTGCCGCGCACCCGCACCACGATGGGCACCAACAGCGTCGTCTCCACCCCGACGCTCGACGGCATTTTCCAGGACACCAATTTCTTCACCTTCAGCTCGCAGCTCGAAGGCACGCCGCACAACAACGTCCATACCTATATCGGCGGGACGCTCGGCGGCACCGCCTCGGCGAACGATCCGTTGTTCTGGAACCACCACTGCATGATCGATTATTGCTGGTACAAATGGAACGTCGAGATGGGCCGGCAGAACACCAACGACCAGACTTGGCTCGGCAAGGTCAACGGCCAGTTCGCCGACGCCAACCAGAATCCGGCGACCTCGACGGCGGCCGTGACCATCCTCATGCCGCTGCTCGCCTATCGCTACGAAAGCAGCGCGATCGGCAGCAACCCGGCCAAGGCGGAAGTGACGGCGGTGAAGGAATATCGCGCGCTCGAGGCGCGGCTGAAGGCCGGGGCCGACATCCACTTCATCGTCAAGCAGCGCACCCGCCTCGCCGACCAGGCGAGCGCGTCGGCCGGCAAGCCGCTGATGCTGCGGGCGCCGTTCACGGCGGCCAATTTCGCCGGGATTCTCGAGAATCGCAACGCGACCGAGCGCGTGTTCGTCGGCGTCGAGAGCGCGAACGTGCCGCGGCCGTCGGACCTGTTCGTGCGGGTCTTCGTCAACCTGCCCGAGGCGAGCGCGCGGACGCCCGACAGCGATCCGCATTTCGCCGGCAGCTTCGCCTTCTTCGGCAATCCGGCGGAAGGCCATGCGGGTCACGCCGCGGCGAGCGGGCGGCCGCGCTTCCTGGTCGACATTACGGCGACGCTGGAGCGGCTGCGCAAGACCGGCGGCATGCCGGCCGACGCGCCGGTGACGGTCCAGCTCGTGCCGACCCCGTTCGAGGCGCCGCCGGCCGGCACCCAGACGGCAGCGGCTGCCCCCGCGGCGCCCGCCGAGCTGACGCTGAGCGGCGTCGACATCCTCACCACGCCGGTCATCGTCTCGGCCCCGGCCGGCCGTTGACGAGCGCGCGGGCGCGGCCGAGGAGGGTGCGCGCCGCCGCCGCGGCGCTGGCCCTCCTCGCCGCGGCCTGCGGTCCGCCCGGCGACGGACCGGCGCGGCGGGAGGCGCCCTCGGCGCGAAAGGACGCGATGGGCGAGCTTGATTCCGCACACCCCACGCTCGCCGTCCCGGTCGCGGCCGGGGAGGGCGGCCGCTTCGTCGTCGTCGAGGTCGCGGCCGTCGCCAACCCGTCGCTGCGGCCGCTCGCCTTCGATGTCGCCTTCCGGCCGCCCGGCGGTGCCGCGCGCCCGCTCGGCCTGTTCAGCCTCTATCCCGCCGACCGCCCCGGCCGCTTCATCGTCGCCGCCCAGGGGCAGGTGCGTCCCGGCGGCGAGATCCTCGTCACGATGCGCGACGAGAGCCCCGATCCGGGCGCCCAGGCCCTGAAGGACGTCCGCGTCCATATTGCCACGGTGGCCCTCGCAGACCGCTAGAATTGCCTTTCTAGGCGGCGGGTGTATCGGGTCGGCGAGGAGGCTTCGATGGACGAACATTCCCCCGCCGACGGCGATCTCGTCCGTCCGGCGGCCAAGATCCCGGTTCCCGATGACGTCGCCGACGCGGTCCGCACGCTGATCCGCTGGGCCGGCGACGATCCGGAGCGCGAGGGCCTGCTCGACACGCCGGCGCGGGTCGCCCGCGCCTGGAAGGAATATGCTCGCGGCTATGAGGAGGACCCCGCTTACCATCTCAGCCGCACCTTCGACGAAGTCGGCGGCTATGACGAGATCGTGCTCTTGAAGCAGATCCCGTTCCAGTCGCATTGCGAGCATCACCTCGCGCCGATCATCGGCACCGCCTCGATCGCCTATCTTCCGCGCTCCCGCGTCGTCGGCATCTCGAAGCTCGCCCGCGTCCTCCACGGTTATGCCCGCCGCCTCCAGGTCCAGGAGCGTCTCACCGCCCAGGTCGCCGATTGCATCTGCGAGCACCTCCAGCCGCAGGGCGTCGCGGTCGTGATCGAGGCCAGCCACGCCTGCATGACCGCCCGCGGCGTCCAGACTCCCGGCGTGATGATGACCACCAGCCGGATGATGGGCGTGTTCAGGGACGATGAGAGAAGCCGCAGGGAAGTCCTTGCGCTGATGGGATATTAAACGACCTCGACGACCGCCCGCCGCAGCTTTTCCATGCCCATCCCGGTCTCGCTCGACGTCGCCAGCACTTCGGGATGGGCCGCGGGGCGCTTCGCCGCCACCGCCTCAGTCGCCGCGGTCACCGCCTCCAGCTCCGACGCCTTCACCTTGTCCGCCTTGGTCAGCACCAGCCGGTAGCTGACCGCCGCGTCGTCGAGCATCTTCAATATCTCGAGGTCGACGTCCTTGATGCCGTGGCGGGCGTCGATCAGCACCAGAGCGCGCTTGAGCACGACCCGGCCGCGCAGATAATCGTTGATCAGGAAGCGCCATTTCCTGACCACGTCCTTGGGCGCCTTGGCGAAGCCGTAACCCGGCATGTCGACCAGCCGGAAGCGGACCGGCGCCCCGACCTCGAAGAAGTTCAGCTCCTGCGTCCGCCCCGGCGTGTTCGAGGTGCGGGCGAGGCCGGTGCGGTTGGCGAGCTTGTTGAGCAGCGAGGATTTGCCGACGTTCGACCGCCCCGCGAACGCCACTTCCGGATAATCGGGATCGGGCAGGAATTTGAGCGCCGGCGCCGACTTGAGGAAGGCGACCGGCCCCGAAAACAGCTTGCGCGCCGTCTCGTCGAGCGCCTCGGCGTCCAGCGCCTCCGTCGCGTCGCCCTCCTCCCTCACGTCTTGGCGGGCTTGCGCCCTTCCTTCAGCGTGTCCGGCGAGTAGCGGGCGTAGAGCCAGCGCTGCTGGATGATGCCGTAGACGTTGCTGCACACGTAATAGAGCTGCAGCCCGGCCGCGAACGGCGCGAACACGAACATCATCACCCACGGCATCATCCCGAACACCTGCTTCTGCACCGGATCGGTCGGCGGCGGGTTGAGCTTGGTCTGGAAATACATGGTGATGCCGAACAGGATCGGCAGCACGCCGAGCGCCAGGTAGGGCGGCGGCGTGAAGTGGAGGTAGCCGAACAGGTTGATAGGCGTCAGCGGGTCGGGCGCCGACAGGTCCTTGATCCACAGGATGAACGGCTTGTGGCGCATCTCCACCGAGACCAGAAGGGTCTTGTAGAGGGCGTAGAAGATCGGGATCTGGATGACGATCGGCAGGCAGCCGGCCATCGGGTTGACCTTCTCCTCCTGGTAGAGGCGCAGCATCTCCTGCTGCTGCTTGGCCTTGTCGTCCTTGTGGCGCTCCTGGATGTCCTTCATCTTGGGCTGGAGGACGCGCATCCCCGCCATCGATTTGAACTGCTTCTGGGCGACCGGGAACATCAGGGTGCGGATGATCAGCGTCAGGCAGATGATTGCGACGCCGAAATTGCCGACCGTGTCGTAGAGCCACATCAGCAGCATGAAGATCGGCTTCATGAACCAGCGGAACCAGCCCCAGTCGATCGCCCGCTCGAGCGGCGTGCCGAGCGAGGCGGTGTAGCGGTCGAGCAGTTTCACTTCCTTGGCGCCGGCGAAGAAGTGGGAGCGGTAGGCCAGCGCCTTGCCCGGCGCGACCAAAGCCTGGGGCGGCGCGGCATCGGCCTGGAAGCTGCCGCTGGCGGAATGGCGGAAGGCGGCGTCGACATTGCTGGCCTGGTCGGCGACCAATGCGGTCAGCCAATATTTGTCGGTGAAGCCGATCCAGCCGCCCTTGGAGCCGAGATGCTGGTCGCCGTCCTTGACGAGCTCGTCATAATTCCAGTCGTAATTGGCGGCGCCGTTGAACACGCCGACCGGGCCGACGTGCATCGTCCAGCTGCTCCGGTCGTGCGAGGCGCCGGCGCGGCTGAGCAGCCCCCAGGGCCGCACCGCGACCGCGCCCGTCCCGGCGTTGGAGACCCGCTGGTCGATGGTGAAAAGGTAGGCGTCGTCGACGGCGAGGCCGATGTCGAAGCGCAGGCCCTGGGGGTTGGTCCAGCTGAGCGTGACCGGCGTGGTCGGCGTCAGGCGCGTCCCGCTCGCCGTCCAGACCGTGTCGGGCCCGGGGAGCTGCACGCCTTCGCCGGTCCAGCCGAAGCTGGCGAAATAGGCTTCCGGCGCCCCGCCGGGCGAGAGCAGGCGGATCGGCGGCGAGTTGGCGGCGATCCCCTCGCGATGCTGGGTGAGCAGCAGATCGTCGAGCCGCGCGCCCTTGAGGTTGATCGAGCCGGCGAGGCGCGGCGTCGCGATGGCGACGCGCGGGCTTTCGCGCAGCACCATATCACGGTCGCGCACCATTGCCGGCGTGTTGGCCGACGGGCTCGCCTGCGGCTTGGGCAACGGCACTTGCTTGCCGTTCACCGTCCGCGTCGCGGGCGTGTTGGCGACCGGGATCCAGCGCTCCGACACGAAGGTCCAGCCGATCAGCACGAGCGCCGACAAGACGACCGCCAGGATGATGTTGCGCTGATCGTTCACGTACGAAGTCCCCTCAAGGTACCGGGTCCCAGCCCGAGCCGCCCCACGGATGGCACCGCGCCAGCCGCCGGGCGGCCAGCCAGCTCCCGCGCAGCGCGCCATAGCGCCGGAGCGCGGTGATTGCATAGGCCGAGCAGCTCGGCCGGTAGCGGCAGCTCGGCGGCAGGATCCGCGAGGGCCCCTTCTGCCAGGCGGTGGCGACCAGGATGAGCGCCCGCGCGATCATCGGGAGAGCTTGGCCAGCGCCTTGCGCAGCTCGTCGCGGAGCAAGGCGAAGTCGCGCTCGATGCCGCCGGCGCGGCCGATCAGCACATGGTCGGCCCCCGCCACGCCGCCTTGCGGCAGCAGCTCGCGCGCCAGGGCCCGGAAGCGGCGCTTCATCCGGTTGCGCACCACCGCGCCGCCGATCTTCCTGGTGACGGTGATCCCCAGCCGCATCGCGCTCTCGCCGTCCTCGCGCGCGCGGACGAGCAGGACGAAGCCGGGCATGGGCGCGCGCCGGCCGCGATTGGCGGCCAAAAAGTCGGCGCGTCGGGTGATGACGAGGTAGGGCTTGCCCGCCGAGTTCAGGCGGACAGGGTCTTGCGGCCGCGGGCGCGCCGCGCCGCCAGCACCTTGCGGCCGCCGACGGTCGCCGTGCGGGCGCGGAAGCCGTGGCGCCGCTTGCGCACCAGGTTGCTGGGCTGGAAGGTCCGCTTCATCGCTCATTCCTCGAATGTCGTAACTAAAAGGGCCGCTCCACAGGCGGCCTCCATTGAGGCGCCGATAGGCAAGGATGCCCGGAAAGTCAATCGCGCACCCCCGGCTCGGTCGAGGGCTGGGCATGCAGCGCGCCGAGGTGGAGCTCGGCCGTCTCGACCGCGTCCGTCGCCTCGAGATCGGCCGGCGATTCGGGCGGTTTGGCCGCTTCCGCGGCCTCCGCTTCCTTGCGCTTCGCCTCGCGCCTGAGGTGGCTGCCGCGCCTCAGCCCCCAGTCCGCCCAGGCGCCCTTCCTGGGGTGCTTGCGCTTGAACCGGACATATTGCCGCTTGGCCCATTCGCTGTAGCGCAGCACCAGCGACAGGCCGGCGGCGAACACGATCACCCCGCCCGGACCCGGCAGCGGCCCGACCAAAGGCGTCAGCGCTATCAGGAAAAAGCCCGCGCCGACCAGCGCCTTGCGCACCGCCGGCTTCTCCGTCTGCCTGGACCACCAATGCTTCATCGCTGCTGATGTGGGCGGGCTGTGTTAGGTCTGCAAGACAGCCGCCTCAATATTCCCCGAACAAAGCCACCCCCGGATCCTGCTCCGGCCACCACCCTTAGCATCGCTGCCCACCGCGAGGCGCACCGATCGAAGATCGCACGACGGGTTTCGGCGTTTTGGGAGACTATCGACCAAATCGGCATCCGAAATGGGGGAAAGATGGTCGCGCATGTCGCCACGGTGGCGTTCCTGGGGCTCGAGGCGCGGCCGGTCGAGGTCCAGGTCCAGATTTCCAGCGGGCTGCCCAAATTCCTGGTCGTCGGCCTGCCCGACAAGGCGGTGGCGGAGAGCCGCGAGCGGGTCCACGCCGCCTTGGCCGCGATCGGGCTGTCGCTGCCGCCCAAGCGCATCACCGTCAACCTCTCGCCCGCCGATCTGCCCAAGGAAGGCTCGCATTACGATTTGCCGATCGCGCTCGGCATGCTCGCCGCGATGGGCGCGATCGATAGCGAGACCCTGGCCGGCTATGTCGCGGTCGGCGAGCTCGGCCTCGACGGACGCGTCGCGCCGTCGCCGGGCGTGCTGCTCGCCGCGATGCACGCCTCGGCGCGCAGCCTCGGCCTCATCTGTCCGGCCGCGCAAGGGCCGGAAGCGGCCTGGGCGGGCGACGTCGAGATCGTCCCGGCGCCAGACCTCATCGCCTTGCTCAACCATTTCCGCGGCAGCGCCGTGCTCTCGCCTCCCGTGCCGGGCGAGGCGGCGCTCAACGGCCACGGCCCCGATCTGGTCCAGGTCAAGGGGCAGGAGACCGCCAAGCGCGCGCTCGAGATCGCCGCGGCGGGCGGCCACAATCTTTTGATGACCGGTCCGCCCGGCGCCGGCAAGTCGCTGCTCGCCGCCTGCCTGCCCGGCATCCTGCCCGAGCTGACGCCGTCCGAGGCGCTCGAAGTGTCGATGATCGCGAGCGTCGCCGACACTTTGGCCGGCGGCCGGCTGGTCCGCGCCCGGCCGTTCCGCGCGCCCCACCATTCGGCCTCGATGGTGAGCCTGGTCGGCGGGGGGCTGCGCGTCCGCCCGGGCGAGGTCAGCCTCGCCCATCTCGG
>JBJMTY010000090.1:0-12112 GCA_045811445.1 Allosphingosinicella sp.
CATAGATGTCGTCGCCGAGGCCGCCGCTCATCGAGTCGGCGCCGGCGCCGCCGTCGAGCAGGTCGCTGCCCCCGCCGCCGGTCAGGAAGTCGTTGCCGGCGCCTCCGGTGAGCCGGTCAGCGCCGGCGCCGCCGGTGATCGAGAAGCTGCCGCCGGTTTCGGCCGACCCGTTGAAGACGAGGCTTTCGTCGGCCGCGAGCCCGCTGGCGTTGACCGTCAAGGTCCCGAAGGCGAGGTTGGCGTCCACCAGGGTCAGATCGTAATTGTCGGCGGTCGCGCCCTGGCCGCCGTAGCGCGTGTCGGCGCGGCCGAGCAGCAGCAGGGTCTCGATGCTGGTCAGGCTGGTGGCCGAAAGCGTCAGGCCGGCATAATTGCCCTGCAGCGCCACCGTGTCGGAGCCGATGCCGCCGTCGGCCTGGTCGAGCGCGTCGAACGTCGCGCCGAACACGATCGTGTCGTTGCCGTTGCCGCCCACGCCGCGGTCGCTGCCGCCGTCGTCGAGCCGCAGCGTGTCGGCGCCGGCCCCGCCGGTGACGAGATTGTCGAGCGTGTTGCCGCGCAGCGTCTGGCCGCCGGCGGAGGTGCCGGTGAGGTTTTCGACGTTCGCGCCCAGGCTGTAGGTGGCAAGGGCGGTGGAGACCTTGTCGATCCCCTCGCCGGCCGCCTCGGTGACGATGTCGGCACCATTGTCGACGACATAGGTGTCGTCGCCGAGCCCCCCGGCCATGGTGTCGGTGCCCAAGCCGCCGTCGAGCGTGTCGTTGCCGGCGCCGCCGGCAAGCGTATCGAGACCGGAACCGCCCGCCAGCACGTCGTCGCCGTCGCCGCCGGAGAGGCTGTCATTGCCCGACCCGCCGGTCAGCGTGTCGGCGCCGGCGCCGCCGGTCATCGCGAAGCGGCCGTCGATCTCGGCGGCGCCGTTGAAGGCCAGCTTCTCGGTCGCGC
The DNA here is from genome assembly GCA_045811445.1 of Allosphingosinicella sp. Taxonomy (GTDB): domain Bacteria; phylum Pseudomonadota; class Alphaproteobacteria; order Sphingomonadales; family Sphingomonadaceae; genus Allosphingosinicella. The sequence continues at coordinate 946 of JBJMTY010000090.1, forward strand.
CGAGGCCCGATCCGTCGACGGTGAGCAGAGCGCCGGAAGCGACATTGCCGTCGACCGTCGAGAGGTTGAACCCGAACGAAGCCAGATTGGTGACGCCGAAGCGCGGATCCTGGGCGCCGAGGAAGGTGATCGTCTCGATGCCCGTGACATTGGTGAGCTTGCCCGAGCCGCTGCCCTGGAAGACGAGCTCGTCGGTCCCCGCGCCGCCGTCGATGATGGTCTGCTGGAGGAAGCGGTTGGCGATGTAGAAGACGTCGTTGCCGTCGCCGCCCGAGGCGTAATCGGTGCCGCCCTGCTCGAGCCGGAAAACGTCGTCGCCGCCGAAGCCGTAGAGGTAGTCGCCGTTCGCGGTTCCGGTCAGCGTCTCGCCGGCGTCCGTGCCGTTGACGGGGAGCGTCGCGAAGCCGCCGAGGCCGCCGGCGAAATCGGCGACAACATGGTTCTGGAAGCGCAGCAAATCGAGATAATTGCCGTCGGCGAGGCGGCTGACCTGGAGCAGGACGTCGGACCCGTCCTGGACCAGCCGCAAATGGCCGGTGCGGAACGGGTTGGTGAAGGGAATGTAGCCGCCGGTGAGATAGGCGTTGAGGGCCGTGCCCCAGCTCACCGTGTCGCCGGTCGCGCTGGTGTCGAAGTCGGTGATGGTGACGCTTCGGCCCGCGCCCGCGAGCGAGCCGATGCCGTAGGCATTGCCGTTCAGGAACTCGACCGAATCGCGCCCGTCGCCGAGCGTGATGGTGAAGGTGCCGAACGCCGCCTGGAGCCGCATGCGGTCGTTGCCGCTGCCGAGATCGATCGTGGCGACGCCAGGCTCGACCGCCCCTTGGACGTCGAGCTCCATGAAATCGTCGCCGCCGCCGCCCTTGACGGTGACCGAGGTCCAATGGGCCTGGTCGCCGCCGACGAGGTTGAGCACGTCATTGCCCTCGCCGCCGTCGAGATAATCGGTGCCGGACCGGATGTAGCCGACATCCTCGAACAGATAGTCGGCGCCGTCGCCGCCATAGAACGTGTCGTCGCCGATGCCGGTGTAGAAGGTGTCGTCGCCGGCGCCGCCGTCGAGCCACGAGCCGCCCTGGCCGGCGTGGATATGGTCCTGGCCGGCGCCTCCGACCAGCTTGACGAAGGCGTCGGTGTCCTTGATGCCGCCCGCTTCGATGAAGAAACGCTCGTTGGCCGCGAGACCCGTCGTGTCGAGCACGAGTGGCGCCCCGGTCGGCGCGAAGCCGTCCTCGATGGCGAGATAATAGGTCATCGCGGCGTTGGCCGCCCAGCCCCGGCTCGCGTCGTAGCCGGAGATGAGCTGGACGGTGGAGATGCCGGTGGCCTCGATCGAATCGCCCGACGCGAGCGGCGCGCCGCTGGTGCGGAGGGTGAGGGGCAGATAGTCCATCGAGATCTGGGTCTGGATCTGCAGCGTGTCGCTGCCGCCGCCGCCCGTGATCGTCACGCTCGGCCGCGCCGGGCCGAACACGCCGGTCGCGACGTAGAACACGTCGTTGCCGGTATCGCCGATCGCGAGGTCCTTGCCGCCATAGCCGATCAGGAAGGTGTCGTTGCCGCCGCCGCCCTTGAAGGAATCGTCGCCGGTGGAGCCGGTGAAGGTCTCGTCGGCGGCCGTTCCCGCTACGATGCCCGTCGCGTAGCCGTCGAAATTGGCGGCGGTGAGGCTCCAGATGTCGACGTTCTTCAGCGTCACCCAATTGGCGAAGGCGTAGGTCGTCCCGGCGCTGTCGGGATCGATCTGGAGGATGGTGTCGGCGCCGGCCTGGACGAGCCGGAGGAAGCCGCCTTCGAACGGGTTGGCGCCGCCGTCGGAATAGAAATTCCTCGCGACCAGGCCGTCCAGGTCGAACCGGTCGCCGTTGGCGCCGGCCGCGAAATCGGTGATCGTGATGCTGCCCGCAGTCGGCGCGGCGAACGAAGAGAATTGGACCGTGTCCCGGCCCGTGCCGAGGGTCAGCGAGACGATGCCGGCACCGCCGAGCGTGACGCGGTCGTCGCCGTCGCCGAGGTCGATCGTGACGGTCGTCGTGCCGTTGACGGAGACGCTGAGCAGGTCGTTCCCGGCCCCGCCCTGGACCACGATCTGGTCGGTGCCGGCGCTGCGAGTGACCTGCAGGCTGTCGTCGCCGTCGCCGCCGATCAACGTGTCGTTGCCCGATCCGCTCTCGGTCAGCACGTCGTTGCCGCCGCCGCCGGACATGACGTCGTTGCCGGCGCCGCCGATCAGCGTGTCCACGCCCTCGCCGCCCTGCAGGACGTCGTCGCCATTGCCACCCTCGAGCCGGTCGTCGCCGTCGCCGCCGTCGAGATGGTCGTTGCCGCCATATCCGAGCAGGCGGTCGTTGCCGGCGAGGCCGTCGATCTGGTCGGCGGCTTCGTCGCCGGACAGCCAGTCCGCGTCGCCGCCTCCGGCGAGAACGAGGGGCGCCGCGGCCGTGCCGTCGGGGCTGAAGCCGCCGAGGTTGAAGCCGGTCAGCGCGGTTGCGGACATGTTCTGAAACGTCAGCAGGGTGACGAAGCTGTCGGCGCCGCCGTTGCGGTCGATCTGCAGGCGGACGTCCGCCCCATCCTGAAGCAGGCGCGCGAAGCCGGTGAGGAAGGGATCGGTCGCCGGGTTCCAGCCGGGGAGCACGCGGGCGAGATAGCCCTGCAGCTCCACCCGGTCGCCGCCGGCGCCGGCGGCGAAATCGGCGATGGCGATGGCGCCGGTGCTGGTGGTGAGGAAGTTGGCGAAATCGACGACGTCCTGGCCCGCGCCCAGCGTCAGGCTCGCGGTGCCAGTGAGGCCGTTCATCGCGATCCGGTCGTTGCCGTCGCCCGCATCGACCGCGACAATGCTGGCATTGTTCAGCGCCACCGTCACGATGTCGTTGCCGCCGCCGCCGCTGGCGACCAGGGAAGCGACCGGCCGGGTCGAGGCGCGGGACAGGGTCAGCGTGTCGTCGCCGTCCTCGCCGAACATCTGGTCGGCACCGGTATTGCCGGCGCTGAGGCTGTCGTTGCCGGTGCCGCCGTAGAGGCGGTCGTCGCCGTCGCCGCCGCTCAGCGTGTCGTTGCCGGCGCCGCCCTGCAGCAAATCGTCGCCGATCGCGCCCCACAGGGTGTCGGAGTCGTCGCCGCCCTGGACCTGGTCGTTGCCGTCGCCGGCGTAGATCCGGTCGGCGCCGCCGCCGCCGTCGATCACGTCGGCGCCCGCGCCGCCGAATATCTGGTTCGCCGCGTCGTCGCCGACCACGGCTACCGCCGCGGCGATGCCGTCGGGGGCGTGGCCGAAGAAATTCTCGGCGGTGAAGTCGGCGACGTTGTGATTCTTAAACGTCACCATGTCCAGCCAGCTGCCGTTGGCGGCGAGCGACACGGAGAAGATTACGTCGGCGCCGATTTGCATCAGGCGGAAATGGCCGGTCGCGAACGGGCTGAGGACGCCGTTCCAGCCGGACAGGCGGTCGAGCAGGGCGTCGACGTAGAGCGAATCGCCGCCGCTGCCGGCGGCGAAATCGGAAATGACGACCCGCCCGCCGCGCGCGGCGTAGAAATCGAACGCGCCGATGTCGACCAGGTCGCGCCCGCCGCCGAGCGTCACATTGGCGCTGGTGTAGAGCTCGGTGAAGCGGACGTAATCGTCGCCTTCGCCGGCGTCGATCGTGACCGTATGGCCTTCGCGAATCTGGACGGAGATGCCGTCGTCGCCCGCGCCGCCGGAGATGAAGGCCGCGCTCGGCACGCGATTGTCGGTGCGGACGAGGTTGATCGAATCGTTGCCGTCCTCGCCGCCCAGATAGTCGGTGCCGGTGGTGTCGCTGGTCAGCACGTCGTTGCCGTCGCCGCCGAGGACGATGTCGTCGCCGGCGCCGCCGTCGAGGGAGTCGGCGCCCCCGCCGCCAGTGAGCAGATCGTCGCCGCTCTCGCCGCGCAGGATGTCGGCATCGTCGCCGCCGGTCAGGACGTCGTCGCCGGGGCCGCCTTCGATGCGGTCGGTGCCGCCGCCGCCGTCGATCGTGTCGTCGCCGGCCGTGCCGAGCAAAGTCTCGGCCGCGGCCGTCCCAACGATGTCACTCATGTCCCACCCCCACGGCCGGGCCCGGGGGGGCCGGATGCGATTGCACCCACGCCCCTAGCAGCCAGCCGGGCTTTCTGCAACGATTTCAGTCCGGTATGGCGGCATTTCGCTATCGCCCGGCATCGCGTTCCCGCACACGCGCTTTTCGGCTAGGCCGGGGCGATGACGACACGCCATTATCTCCGCCCCACCGCCTTCGTCGACGCGCCATTCGGCCATGACGGCAAGGTTGCGCGGCTCGCCGGCGGGCTGCTCTGGTTCTCGGCGGTCGAAATGGCGACCCTGGCCGGCGACCGGCTGGAGGCGGTCGAGCTGGTGCCGCTCGGCGAAGCGGGGGACAGGGCCGCGGCGCTGGGGCCGGAGGCGGAAGCGGCCTGGCGCAGGCTGCTCGCGCCGCGGGCGCCGCTGGCGCTCGGCGCGCGAATGGTGCGGCTCGACCAGCCGCAGACCGTCGGCATCCTCAACGTGACGCCCGACAGCTTCTCGGACGGCGGCCGCTTCGCCGGGCCGGGCGAAGCGGTCGACGCCGGCTTCGCGATGGCCCGGGACGGCGCCGCCATCGTCGACGTCGGCGGCGAATCGACCCGGCCGGGCGCCAAGCCGGTGTGGGAAGGCGACGAGATCGAGCGGGTGCTGCCGGTGGTCGAGGCGCTGGCGCGGGCGGGGACGGCGGTGTCGGTCGACACGCGCAAGGCGGCGGTGATGGAAGCAGCGCTCGGCGGCGGCGCAGCGATGGTCAACGACGTCTCGGCGCTGAGCTTCGACGAGCGGGCGATGGCCGTGGTGGCCGAGGCGGGCGGCGCGGTGGTGCTGATGCACCATCTCGGCACGCCGGAGACGATGCAGGCGGCTCCGCGCTACGACAGGCCGGTGCCGTTCGCGGTCTACGACTGGCTCGAGGAACGGATCGCGGCGGCGGAGCAAGCGGGGATCGCGCGCGAGCGGATTCTCGTCGACCCCGGCATCGGCTTCGGCAAGACTGTCCAGCACAACCTCCAGCTGCTCAACGGGCTGGCGCTGCTCCACGGCCTGGGTTGCCCGCTGATGCTGGGGGCGAGCCGCAAGCGCATGATCGGCGCGCTGTCGGGCGAGGCGGGAGTCGAGGAACGGCTCGCCGGGTCGATCGCGCTGGCGCTGAAGGGCGCGGAGCAGGGCGCGCAGCTGCTGCGCGTCCACGACGTGCCCGAGACGGTGCAGGCGCTGCGGGTCTGGCGGGGGCTGAGGGACGCGGCGCTCGCGCCCGGCTGAAAGGGGACTTTTCAAGCGGGCGCGAAAGCCGCAGAGGGCCCCCATTCCATCGAGAAGGCCCCCGATGATTCCCGATCTGGCGGTGCTCTACGAGCATCCGAAATGGTTCGAGCCGCTGTTCGCCGCGCTGGAGCGGCACGGCGTGGAGTACGAGGCGATACGGCTGTCGGACCATCGCTTCGATCCGGCGGCGCGGCAGGCGCCGGCGCCGGTGGTGCTGAGCCGGGTGGCGATGTCGAGCTTCCTGCGCGAGGCGCAGCACCCGATCTTCTACGCCGAGAGCCTGCTTGCCCATTGGGCGGCGTGCGGGGCCAAGGTGCTGAACGGCGCCGAGACGATCGCGATCGACAGCTCGAAGGCGCGGCAGCTCTCGCTGATCGCGGGGCTGGGCCATGCCGTGCCGGCGACGCGGGTCGTGCATCGGAGGGAGGATCTGGCGGCGGCGGCGCAGGAGATCGGCTACCCGCTGATGGTCAAGGCGAATATCGGCGGATCGGGCGCGGGCATCGTGCGCTACGAGGATGCCGAGGCGCTGGCGCGGTCGGTACGGGAGCGCAGCGTGCCCGACAGCGTCGATTCGGTGCTGCTCGTCCAGGACTACGTGCCGGCGCGGGGCGGCACGATCGTCCGGGTCGAGACGCTCGGCGGCAAGTTCCTCTACGCGATCGAGGTGGAAAGCAGCGGCGACAGCTTCGACCTGTGCCCGGCCGACGCGTGCCTCGCCCAGCCGGGGCGGAGCGCGGTGCGGATGGCGGCGGTGCAGCCGCCGGCCGCGATCGTCGAAGCCGCGGAGCGGATCGCGCGGGCGACGGGGCTGGCGGTCGGCGGCGTCGAATATCTGATCGACGACCGCGACGGCGTCGCGCGCTTCTACGACATCAATGCCTTGTCCAATTTCGTCGCGAAGCCGCTGGACGTGCTCGGTTGGGACCCGCACGACCGGCTGGTCGATTTCCTCAAGGCCGAGATAGCGAGGACGAGATGAGGTTCGGTTATTGGATGCCGGTGTTCGGCGGCTGGCTGAGGAACGTCGCCGACGAGGGCATGGAGGCGAGCTGGGACTATGTCCGCCGCCTGACCCGGCGCAGCGAGGCGACCGGCTGGGACCTGACCCTGATCGCGGAGCTGAACCTCAACGACATCAAGGGCGTCGAAGAGCCGGCGCTCGACGCCTGGTCCACCGCGGCGGCGCTGGCGGCGGTGACCGAGACGATCGAGCTGATGGTCGCGGTTCGCCCCAATTTCCACCAGCCGGCCCTCTTCGCCAAGGCGGCGGCGAACATCGACAACATATCCGGCGGGCGGCTGGCGCTCAACGTCGTCTCCTCCTGGTGGGCGGACGAGGCGACGCAATACGGGCTCGAGTTCGACAAGCATGACGACCGCTACGCGCGGACGTCCGAATGGCTGAAGGTGGTCGACGGCCTGTGGACCGAGAAGAGGTTCAGCTTCGAAGGGGAGCGCTACCGGCTGAGCGAGGCGATCTGCGAGCCCAAGCCGGTGCGCAAACCGCGGCCGACCATCTATGCCGGCGGCGAAAGCGAGGCGGCGAAGACGCTGATCGCCGAGCAGTGCGATGCCTATGTCATGCACGGCGACCCGGTCGAGGCGGTGAGGCCCAAGATCGCGGACATGGCGCGGCGGCGGGCCGAGGCGGGCCGAGCGGGGATGCAATACGGCATGGCCGCCTACGCCATCGTCCGGGACAGCGAGGCGGAAGCGAAGGCGGAGCTGGCGCGGATCACCGCGCTGCCGCCGCAGCCGCCCAAGGGGTTCGACAATTTCGAGCAATGGCTTTCGGGGACCGAGCTCGAGCGCGAGCTGAAGCTGCAGGAATATTCGGTCTCCAACCGGGGGCTCAGGCCCAATCTGGTGGGCACGCCGGAGCAGCTGCGCGAGCGGATCGCGGAATATGAAGCGGCGGGGCTGGACCTTCTGCTCCTCCAGATGAGCCCGCAGGCCGAAGAGATGGACCGCTTCGCGGAGCAGGTCATCGCGCCGATGAAGGCCGCGGCCTGACCTTTGCGCCGGCTACTGGCGCTCGCCCGCGGAAGGCGTAAGGTGCCTGACGGGGGAGGAGGCCGATGCAGGAGCTGATCGCGTTCGTAAGGTCGCATACCGGCCTCAGCGTCGCGTCCGCGATGGGCGCCGTCTCCATCGCGATGATCGTCACCGTGTGGGTGGAGACGATCGTCGTCGCGCGCAGGAGCCGGAGGGCCGGCCAGGACTGAGGGGGCGTCAGCCCGTCAGGGCGCGGGCGAGCCGCTCCATCTCCCCGGTCAGCGGATACATGTGGCGATATTGCAGGATCTGCTTGCCGACCAGCCGCAGGCGCTCGGAGAAGGGCAGGGGAGCGGCGGGGTCGATGAGGGGGCGGTTGAAGGGGGCGATGTCGGCGCGCTGGAACTCGAGCGCCATGCTGAGGCGCGGGCCTTCGGCGAAGCGGCTCGACGCGCCGCCCCAGTGCAGCACCGCCTGGTTCCAGATCAGATACTCGCCCGGCTCGACCGGAAGCGCCCGGACCGCCGGCAAGGCGAAAGGGGTGGTGCGCTGGCCGGCGCCGGCGCCGTATTGCGGGTCGCGGCTAGCCGGGACGACGTAGATGCAGCCGTTGAGCGGCGTCGCCGAGGTGAGCGGGATCCAAGCGGTGAGCGAGAGCGGGCGGCCGTCGGCGTCGAGGGCGTGGGCCCCCTTGTCGACGTGCGGCGTCCAGCCCGCCTCGCCGGCGGTCGGATCGACGTGCCACACCCAGAAATCGGGGAGGATGCGCCAGGCGCCGAGGAACAGGGAAAGGTCCGGCGCGAGCGCCGCGAACGCCTGCCACGCCTCGTCGAACAGGAACAGGAAAGGCGGCGGCAGGGCCATCGCCTTCAGCTTCGTCACCGCGGCGGCGAGCGGCGGCGCGAGCCGGGCGAGCGCGTCGGCGCGGCCCTGAACGTAGCCGTCCTCCGCCATGCGTTCGGCCTTGAGGGCCGCGTCCGGCGGCGCGGCGACGGCCGGCGCGGGACCGTCGCCACCGATGGCGAGCTCGGGAAAGTGTCGTCGCCAGAAGGCTTCGGCGGTGAGCTCGTCGAGATCCATGCGCGCAGGGTTAGACCATATGGCGCCCGAATTGTATGGACCCAAAAAACGTCCGCTTCGAAGGGGGCATGATATGAAGCGTCTTCTCCTCCTGCTGGTGGGGCTCGCGCTCCCGCTGCTCCTCTCCGCCTCGGCGGCCGCGCCGACCCCCGATTATTACAGCCGCGCCGGCCTTCCGGACGCCTGGGCCGGCGGGGCGCGGATGATCGAGATATCGACGCCGAAGGGGCCGTTCCACGTCTGGGTGAAAAGAGTCGGCCACAATCCACGGCTGAAGGTGCTGCTGCTCCACGGCGGGCCGGCGATGGGCCACGATTATCTGGAGGCGATGGACAGCTTCCTCCCCGCCGCGGGCATCGAATATTATTATTACGACCAGCTCGGCGCGGGCTTCTCCGACCGGCCCGACGACGACAGCCTGTGGACGCTGCCCCGCTTCGTCGAGGAAGTGGAGCAGGTCCGGCGCGCGCTGAAGCTCGACGCCTCCAACTTCTGCCTGTTCGGCCACAGCTGGGGCGGTCTGCTGGCGATGGAATATGCGCTCAAATACCAGCGCAACCTCAAATGCCTGATCGTCTCCAACATGATGGACTCGATCCCGGCCTATAACGCTTATGCCGAGCGGGTGCTGATGCCGGCGATGGACGCCAAGCAGCTCGCTCTGGTCCGGACGCTGGAGCGGACCGGCAAGACCGACGACCCGCGCTACATGGCGACGCTGACGCCGATGCATTACGAGAAGCACTTCCTGCGGCGGCCGTTCGGGGCGTGGCCCGAGCCGGTGCTGCGCTCGATGGCGCGGATCAACCAGCACGTCTACACACTGATGCAGGGGCCGAGCGAGCTGGGGGCGAGCGGGGTGCTCGAGCATTGGGACCGCTCCGCCGACCTCCACCGGATCAATGTGCCGACGCTCGTGATCGGCGCGACCCACGACACGATGGACCCGGCCTGGATGGCGGCGATGGCGCGGCGGTTGCCGCACGGCCAGTTCCTGCTCGCGCGGAACGGCAGCCACATGGCGATGTACGACGACCAGGAAGCCTATTTCGCGGGTTTGGTCGGTTTCCTGAAGGCGCAGGAAAATACGGGCTCGGTCAGAACTCCGAATGCAGCCCGGCCACCAGGCTCTTCGTCTCCGGATCGTCGCCGGCGGCGCGGGTGAGGCGGGCGGTGCGGCCGAGGTCGCGGGACCAGCTCACGCCCACATAGGGCGCCAGATGCGCCGCGATTTCGTAGCGGAGGCGGAGGCCGAGCTCGGCGTAGGAGAGGCCGCGGCCGAGGCCGAGGGCCGGGACGTCCTTGCCGTAGGCGTCGAGCTCGAAGCTGGGCTGGAGCGTGAGTCGCCTGGTCAGCGCCCAATTGTAATAGCCGCCGAGGCGAGCGCTCGGCTCGCCTTGCTTCGAGAGATAGGCGAAGGCGCCGAGCCAGAGGGTGCCGGTGTCGAGCTGGCCGCCGGCGGCGAGGTAGAGGCGCCGCGGGCCCGGCCGCGCGTCCCAGCGGACCCCCAGGTTGAGGTCGATGTCGCTGCCCACCCAGCGGCTGTAGAGCGCTTCCAGCTCGAGATAGTCGAGCCGGCCGCTCGACGCGCCTTCGCCGGTCGAGGCGAGATAGACGCGGTCGCGCTTGCCGCCGACCATCGAGGAGAAATCCCAGGCATAGCCGTCGCCGCCTTTGGCGAACGACCATTCGAGCAGGTCGAGCAGGGCATATTGGAGCCAGGGGGGATTGCTCGAACCGTCCTCGCCTTCCGATGGCGGCGCGGCCTCGGCGGGCTCGGTGGCGGCGGCGGTGGCCGATGCGTCCGGTGCCGGCCAATCGTAGGCGAGCTGCTGCGCCCCGGCGGGCGCGGCGGCGAGCGTCGTGGCAAGCAGCAACGGGAGGCGGACGGCCATGGCGCATTATGCCGCCACGGCGGTTAAGGCCGGGTTAGCTAGAGGGAATAGCCGCCGTCGGTGACGAAGCAGGTGCCGGTGACGAAGGCGCAGGCGTCGGAGAGCAGGAAGGCGATCTGGTCGGCGATCTCGTCGGGACGGGCGAAGCGGCCGGTCGGGCTCGCCGCCTGGCCCATGCGGGCGAAAGCGGCATCCTCGCTGCCGGTCGCCTCGACCAGTTGCTGGAACAAGGGCACGCCTTTCCAGATCGCGGTTTCGACGCCGCCCGGGGCGACGGCGTTGACGCGGATCTGCATCGGTCCTCCTTCCTTGGCGGCGACGCGGGCGAGTTGGATGACGGCGGCCTTGGACGCGCCGTAGGCGGCGATGCCGGGCTCAGCCTTCATCCCGGCGACCGAGGCGGTGAGCACGATCGCGCCGCCGCGCCCCTGCATCGCCCGCATCGCCGCCTGGAGCGTGAGGAAGGCGCCGTCGAGATTGACCGACATCACGCGCCGCCAATCTTCGAAGCTGGAGTCGAGGATCGGCGCGCCGGCGCCGATGCCGGCGTTGACGACCGCGTGGGTGAGGCCGGTCAAGTCGGCCGCGTCCCACAGATCGGGGTCGGCGACGTCGCCGATGATCGGCTGGCGCTCGCAAGGCAGAGTGAAGGCGAAATCGCGCAATTTCTCCTCGTCGGTGTCGACGAGGATGAGCTTGCGGGCACCGCTGGTGGCGAGGCGCGTAGCGGTCGCCGCGCCGATGCCGGAAGCGGCGCCGGTGATCAGCGCCACGGCGTTGGTGAAGTCGGTCATAAGCGGAGTGTAGGGAGGTTCCTCCCGCTCGTCACCCCGGCCGGTCAGGCCACTTCGCCGATGCCGAGCTCGCCGAGCTTGCG
>JBJMTY010000091.1:0-9538 GCA_045811445.1 Allosphingosinicella sp.
AACTCTAACACTACAACACCCAAAACCCAACTAACGCGGCGATGCGCGAAGCGGCGGAGCGGGGCCGGCTGCTCCACCGTCTGTTCGAGCGCCTGCCGGATGTGCCGGCGGGGGAACGGGCAGAGCGGGCCGACCGCTGGCTCGCCGCCGCCGCCGGCATCGCCGACGCCGCCGCGCGGGCCGGGCTGATCGCCGAAGCGCGGCGGATCGTCGAGGATCCCGGGCACGCGGCCTTGTTCGGCCCGGTGGCTTTTGCCGAAGCGCCGGTGGCGGCGGTGGTCGCATCGGGGATCGTCGTCTCCGGCACGGTCGACCGCCTGCTCGTCGAGCCGGAGCGCATCGTCCTCGCCGAGTTCAAGACCAGCCGCCGCCCGCCGGCCGGGCTTGCCGACATCCCGGTCCCGCATTTGCGCCAGATCGCCGCCTACGCCGCCGCGCTGACGGTCATCTTCCCGGGGCGCCGGGTCGAGGCGAAATTGCTCTACACTTCCGGCCCGATCCTGTTCGATCTGCCCGCCGCTTTGCTCGATCGTTACGCGCCGGGGCGCGAGGTGGTTGAGCGGAGCGCCGCCGCTTCCTAGATAGGATGCGACCCCTCAGGAGATCGCCATGAGCACCCAATCCGTTACTGACGACAGCTTCCAGGCGGACGTCCTCGGCTCCGACAAGCCCGTTTTGGTCGATTTCTGGGCCGAATGGTGCGGGCCCTGCCGGATGATCGCCCCGGCGCTCGAGGAGATATCCGCCGAGCTCGGCGAGAAGGTGACGATCGCCAAGCTCAACATCGACGACAATCCCGAGACGCCGGCCAAATATGGCGTGCGCGGCATCCCGACCATGATCCTGTTCCGGAACGGCGCGCCCGCCGCCACCAAGGTCGGCGCCGCCCCCAAGACCCAGATCCAGATCTGGCTCGAGCAGGTTCTGGCCAGCGAGGGCGCCGCCTCGTCGGCCGGCTGAGCGGCCTCAGACCGGATCGAAGGCGAGGTCGAGCGCCTCCGCGACGGCCTGGTGGCGGATCTTGCCGCCCGAGACGTTGAGGCCGGCGGCGAGATGGTGGTCCGCCCGCATCGCCGCCTCGGCGCCGTCGCTCGCGATTTTCAGCACGAACGGCAAGGTCGCGTTGTTGAGCGCGAAGGCCGAGGTGCGGGCGACCGCGCCCGGCATGTTGGCGACGCAATAATGGATGATCCCGTCGATTTCGTAGACGGGGTCCTCGTGGGTCGTCGCGCGGCTGGTCTCGAAGCAGCCGCCCTGGTCGATGGCGATGTCGACCAGCACCGAGCCGCGCTTCATCGTCTTGAGCATGTCGCGGGTGACGAGCTTGGGCGCCGCCGCGCCGGGCACCAGCACGGCGCCGATCACCAGCTCCGATTCGGCGACGGCGCGGGCGATGGTCGCGCGCGAGGCGTAGGCGGTCTTGATCTGGCTCGAGAAGAACATGTCGAGCTCGGCCAGGCGGGCGTTGGAGATGTCGTAGATGGTGACGTCGGCGCGCATGCCGACCGCCATCTGCGCCGCGTTGACGCCGGCGACGCCGCCGCCGAGGATCGCGACCTTGGCCGGCGGCACGCCCGGCACGCCGCCCAGCAGCACGCCGCGCCCGCCCTGCTCCTTCTCGAGGTAATGGGCGCCGACCTGGATCGACATGCGCCCCGCCACTTCGCTCATCGGCTTGAGCAAGGGCAGCGAGCGGTCGTTGGCGGTCACCGTCTCATAGGCGATGCAGGTCGCGCCCGATTTCATCAGCCCCTCGGCCTGCGGCTTGTCGGCGGCGAGGTGGAGGTAGGTGAACAAGGTGTGGCGCGCTTCCAGCAAGGCGATCTCGCTCGCCTGCGGCTCCTTGACCTTCACGATCATGTCGGCCTCGGCGAACACCGAGGCCGCGTCGGGGGCGATGCGCGCGCCGGCCTCGATATAATCCTTGTCCGCAAAGTCGATGCCCGATCCCGCCCTGGTCTCGACGATCACGTCGTGCCCCGCCGCCGTCAGCTCGGACACCGAGGCCGGGGTGAGCCCGACCCGATATTCATGGACCTTGATTTCCTTGGGCACGCCGACGCGCATCTCGCAGCTCCTCGATAGGATGGTTCGCGGGCCCTATAGCGGCGGCTTGGCGCTTTGTCGCCGTTGCGGAAAGTTCCGGCGCCGTGCTAAGCGCCCGGCCGCCTGGCGCTTCCAGGCGCGACCCGAGGCTTTTGCCGCCTTCTCGAAATGACCCAGCCCGCCGCCGCCTCTCCGCCCGCCGACCGCGCGGGCTCGTTCGGCCGTCTCGCGCTCGGCGCGGTCGGCGTGGTGTTCGGCGACATCGGCACCTCGCCGCTCTACGCCTTCCGCGAGGCGTTCGCCGGCCACCACAAGCTGCCGGTCGGCTACGGCACCGTGCTCGGCGTGCTCAGCCTCATATTCTGGTCGATGATGCTGGTCGTCACGCTCAAATACATCACCGTCCTCACCCGCGCCGACAACAAAGGCGAAGGCGGCAGCCTCGCTCTGCTCGCCCGGGTGTCGCGGCGGGCGGCGGACGCGGGGCGGAGCGGCGCGCTGGTCTTGCTCGGCGTGCTCGCCTGCGCGCTCTTCTACGGCGATTCGATGATCACTCCGGCGGTGTCGATGCTCTCGGCCGCCGAAGGCCTCGCCATCGTCCACCCGAGCCTCGCGCCGCTCGTCCTGCCGACCGCGATGGTGATCGTCCTTCTGGTCTTCCTCGGCCGGCGGCGGGGCGCGCCGGTGCTGTCCGGGGCCTTCGCGCCGATCCTCGCACTCTATTTCCTCGCCATCGCCGCCTTGGGCGCGCGCGGCATCGCCCAGCATCCAATCGTGCTCAGCGCGGTCGACCCCAGCCATGCGGTGCGCTTTTTCGCCGCGGATCCGTGGCGCGGCTTCCTCGCGCTCGGCTCGGTCGTGCTCGCGGTGACCGGGGCGGAAGCGCTCTACGCGGAGATGGGCCAGTTCGGGCGCCGCCCGATCGCGATCGCCTGGGTGCTGTTCGTCCTCCCGTGCCTGATGCTCAATTATCTGGGGCAGGGGGCGGTGCTGCTCGCCGATCCGCGCGCCGTCGCCAGCCCCTTCTTCCTGCTCGCGCCCGAGGCGCTGCGCCTGCCGCTCGTGGCGCTGGCCTTGCTCGCCGCGATGATCGCCAGCCAGGCGGTGATCTCGGGCGCCTTCTCGGTCACGCGCCAGGCCATCCAGCTCGGCTTCGTGCCGCGCCTGCGCACCGATCGCAGCGGCGCCCGCGCCGCGCGCATCTACATCCCGCTGGTCAATTGGGTGCTGATGGCGGCGGTGCTCGGCTTGCTGCTCACCTTCCGCGATTCGAGCGCGCTGGCCTCGGCCTACGGCATCGCCGTCACCGGCGCGATGCTGATCGACACCTTGCTGCTCGCCGTGCTGGCGACGGTGATGTGGAAATGGAAATCGTGGCTGGCGGGGCCGCTGATCCTCCTCTTCCTGATCGTCGACATCGTCTATTTCGCCGCGACTTTGACCAAGGTCGCCGACGGCGGCTGGTTCCCTTTGCTCGCCGGCGCGATCCTGTTCATCCTCCTCACCACCTGGGCGCGGGGCCGCTTCCTGATGCGGCGGCGGCTGCGCGAATCGGCGATGCCGATCGAGATCTTCATCCGCTCCGCCGCCGGCAGCGCCACCCGGGTCGCCGGCACCGCCGTCTTCCTCACCGCCTCGCCCGACGGCGTGCCGCCCGCCTTGCTCCACAACCTCAAGCATAATCGCTGCCTTCACGAGCGGGTATTGCTGCTCACCGTCACGATCGAGGAAGTGCCCTATGTCGACGCCGACCGCCGCTGCGGCCTGGTCGATCTCGGCGACGGCTTCTGGCGGCTCACTCTGCGCTTCGGCTTCATGGAGGACAGCGACATTCCCGCCGCGCTGGCGAGCGTGCGGTGCGGCCCGGCCGTCAGGATGATGGAAACGAGCTTCTTCCTCTCCCGCCAGACCCTGGTCGCCTCCGCGCGTCCCGGCATGGCGATCTGGCGCGAGCAATTGTTCGCCTGGATGCTGCGCAACGCCGAGAGCGCGATGGAATTCTTCCGCCTGCCGCCGAACCGCGTCGTCGAGCTCGGCAGCCAGCTCGAGATCTGACGCCGTGGCCGCCCCGCTCATCGTCACCGCGACCTTCGGCGACGGCGACAATGGCTGGCTGCAGGCGCTGCGCCGGGCGCATTATCCGCCCGAGCGCAACCGGGTGCCGGCGCACCTCACTCTGTTCCACCAGCTCCCGCCCGGCGCCGAGCCCGAGATCGCCCGCCGCCTCGCCGCCTCAGCCGCCGCGCCGCCGCCGCCCGCCGCCATCGCCGGGATCCTCGATCTCGGCGGCGGCACCGCCTTGCGGGTGGAGAGCGAAGCGCTCGAGGACCTGCGCGAGGACCTTGCTTCGGGGCTGTCCGGCCTGCTCGGCCCCCAGGACCGCGCGCCCTGGACGCCGCACGTCACCATCCAGAACAAGGTCGATCCGAAGGAGGCGCGGCGGCTGCAGCAGCGACTGCGCGCCGGCTTCGAGCCCCGTCAGCTGCACGTCAGGGGGCTGGCGCTGTGGCGCTATCTCGACGGCCCCTGGGAGCCGGTGAAAAGCTGGAGCTTCCGGCTCTGATCCTGTCGCCGTGCCCGTCCCCGTCATGTGCGGGGCGCGGGCGCTAATCCATCTGCCCGACGCCGTCGCAGCTATAGTCGAACGCCGCCAGGCCGGCCTCGAGGTGGGCGGCGAGCAACGGCATGTCCATCAGCTCGTCGATCGCGCTTTCGGGGTCGACGTCGTTGGCCTCGGCGCAGGCGTCGTCCCACTCGCTGACGTCGTAGGTGCCGCGCCCGACCCAGGCGAGCGCCAGCGTCTCGGCGAGCTGGTCGTCGGCGAGGTCGTCGAGGATGGCGCGAAGCTCCTCCTCGACCCCGGTGTTGAGCTCGTCCTCGAGCGACGAGAGGGCGACCGTGCCGCCTTCCTCGTCGTCGAAATCGTCTTCGTTGTCGGCATCCTCGTCGGGGTCCTGGGCGGGCACCTGGGCTTCGTTCTCGCGCGCCCGGAGGATGATCCGGCACAGCGTCTCGAGGGGAGTCAAAAGGTCCATTTTCCGGTCTCCGTCGCGCCGCCAACGACAAGGGAGGGGTAGCGGTTCCAGCCGCGAAACGGGCCGCCCGTGGCGCCTCCCGCTTCGGTTGACCGCCGCCGCGGCGCTGCCTATAGGCCCGCGACGCCCGGCGCCCGCGCTTGCGCTTCGAGGCCGGCCCGATGGGGCGGAGTAGCTCAGCTGGTTAGAGCAGCGGAATCATAATCCGCGTGTCGGGGGTTCAAGTCCCTCCTCCGCTACCAATCCGCCCCTCCCGCGCGCGCCTCGGCTTCAGCGCCTCCGACGGCGCCATTTCCTTCACGCGCCCCGCCTCGACGTGGAGGATGCGGTCGCAGCCGGCCAAAGTGGTGCGGCGGTGGGCGATCATGAACAAGGTGGTGTCGCGGCCCAGAGCGTGGATCGATTCGATCACTTCGGCCTCGGTGGCGTCGTCGAGCGCGCTGGTCGCCTCGTCGAGGACGAGCACCGGCGCCGCCTTGTAGAGCGCGCGGGCGAGGCCGATGCGCTGGCGCTGGCCGCCCGACAGGCGGATGCCGCGCTCGCCGACCCGCGTTGCGAAGCCCTCGGGCAAACCGGCGACGAAGGTCTCGAGCCGCGCCGCGCGCGCCGCCGCCGCGATCCGCGCCGCGTCCGCCTCGCCGGGCGGGATGCCGAACGCGATGTTGGCGGCGATCGTGTCGTCGGAGAGGTAGACCGACTGTGGCACGTGCGCGATCAGCGGCTGCCAGCGCCGCCGCGCCGCCTCGTCGAGCGCCACGCCGTCCACCCTGATCTCTCCGGCGGAGGGTGAGAGCAGGCCCATCAGCAGATCGAGCAGGGTCGACTTGCCGCTGCCGGTCGCGCCGACGATGCCGATCCGCTCCCCGGGCGCCACCCGGAAATCCACCCCTTCGAGCGCGAAGCCGCCGCTCGCATAGCCGAAGCCGACCCGCTCGAAGGCGAGCTCGCGCGCGAAGGGGAGGGGCGGCCCGGCCGGCGCGGCGGCGGCGGGCCCGGCCGGCGCGGCGAGCAGCCGGGCGACGTCGGCGACCGCGCCGAAATTGCCGAGGCCGAGGCTCCAGCCGTTATAGACCTGCTGGACCAAGGGCAGCAGCCGCTGCGCGCCGATCGCCAGCGCGCCGAGCACCGGGATGGCGCGGACCAGCCCGCCCGGCTGGACGCTCATCGCCAGCGCGATCAGCGCGATGGCGACGATGCCGGCCGCCTCGATGACGAAGCGCGGCGCGCCGGCGATGAAGACGTTGGCCGACAGAGCCTGGCGGAAGCGCCGGTCGATCGCCGCGAAGCGCGCCTCGAACAGAGGCTGGCTCTGGTCGAGGATGATGTCGCGAATCGCGCCGAGCCCCTCCTGGACGATCTGGGTGCGCGCCACCGCGCTCTCGGCGAGCACCGCCGAGTTGCGTTTGAGCCGCCGCCGCGTGCCGGCGCTGATCGCGAAATAGAGGCCGACCACCAGGCCCCCGGCGGTCAGCGTCGCGAACGGCTGGATGGCGAACAGCAGAGCGGCGATGGCGGCGGCGAGGAACAAGGAGATCAGCCCCTGCAGCGCCGGCTGCAGCACCGACGAGACGATGTCGCGCACCTTCTCGAGCGAGGCGAGCACCTCGCTGCTGTTGCGCCGCACGAACTCGGCATAAGGCAGCCGCAGCATGCGCGAGAAGATGGCGGTGGCGAGGTCGTGGCCGAGCGCCGCGACGAAGCGCTGGCTCGACCAGACCAGCAGCAGCCGCACCGCCGCCGCCGCCACCGCCGAGGCGATCAGCACCAGGGCGACGGGAAGGATGCCGCCGCCGGCGAGGCCGGACAGGAAGCGGCCGACCAGCGGCACCCGGGCGGCGCCGGCATGGCCGCCGAGCAAAGCGAGGAAGGGCAGAGCGGCGCCGATCGTCGCCAGCTCGGCCGCCGCGCCCGCGACCATCAGCGCCAGCGTCAGTAGCAGCTGGCGCCGCCGCCGCGGCGTCATCATCGCCCAGAGGGTCTTGAACGTCTCCACGCGCGACCTATCGCACAGCCGGGCGGCGCCCCGCCACCGTCCGCGTCGCCGCCTGTGTCGCCGGGCCGCGCTGGACGCGGCGCGGCGGCGCGGCTAGCGGGTTTTCATCGCCGCACGGGGGCGCGGCATCTTTTCCCATTCGTCGTGGTCGCAACCACTTGCATTTCGTCCATAAGGCCGGGATGCAGGTGTGACCGAGTTCATGTGCGCTTTTCGTAGTAAAAACATCGAATAGCGTAGAGTAGGCGAGGGGGATTTTTCAGAAGCGATGGGTTTCGGATCTCGCCTCGCCGAAGAGCGGAAGCGCCTTGGCCTTAAACAGGCCGAATTCGCGGCACTCGTCGGCACCGATGTGCCCAAGCAAAGCCTCTATGAAAACGATCGCCGGGAATTGCGCGCCGATTACTTGGCGCGTCTGGCGGACGCCAAGGTCGATATCGTCTACGTGCTGACCGGGCAGCGCGCCGAGGGCGACTGGCTCGACGACGGCGCCAGCGAGTTGCTCTCCGCCTTCCTCTGCCTGCCGGCCGACATGCGCGAGCCGCTGATCCGGCTCGTCGCCAGCCTGCGCGACCATCTGGTGCGGCCGGGCAGCCGGACCCTCCACGCGCCCGCCGGCTCCTATCGCGTCGACTGAGCCGGTCAGGCCGGCTCGCTCGCCGTCGGCAGCACCCCGCGGCGGATCTGGTCGAGCTCGATCGATTCGAACAAGGCCTTGAAATTGCCTTCGCCGAAGCCCTGATTGCCCTTGCGCTGGATGATCTCGAAGAAGATCGGGCCGATCATGTTCTCGGTGAAGATCTGCAGCAGCAGGCCCTCGCCGGTCTCGGGCGAGCCGTCGATGAGGATGCGGCGCTTGCGCATCTCCTCCACTGAATGGGCGTGGCCGGGGATGCGCTCGTCGATCATGTCGTAATAGGTTTCGGGGCTGTCCTGGAAGCGTATGCCGTTGGCGCGGAGCGCGTCGACGGTTGCGAATATGTCATCGGTGGCGAGCGCAAGGTGCTGGATTCCCTCGCCTTTATATTCGCGGATGAATTCCTCGATCTGGCTGTGCTCGTCCTGGCTCTCGTTGAGCGGGATGCGGATCTTGTCGTCGGGCGCGGTCATCGCGCGCGACACGAGGGCCGTCTGCTGCCCTTCGATGTCGAAATAGCGGATCTGGCGGAAGTTGAAGATGCGCTCGTAGAAGCCCGCCCAATGGTCCATCCGGCCGCGATTGACGTTGTGGGTGAGGTGGTCGAGGGTGTGCAGGCCGACCGAGCGGCCGTCGCGGGCCGCGCCCGGCACCGGCTCGAAGTCCGTATCGTAGATCTGCTCGGCGCCGTAGCGGTCGACGAGATAGAGGTAGGAGCCGCCTATCCCTTCGATCGCGGGGATGTCGAGCTCGCCCGCCCCGCGCGGGGTCTCGACCGGCGTCGCGCCCCGCTCGATCGCCATTTCAAAGGCTTGGCGTGCGTCCTTCACCCGGAACGCCATGCCGTTGGCCGACGGCCCGTGGGCTTGGCGGAAGTCGGCGGCCTGGCCCTGCGGCTCCATGTTGAGGATGAAGTTGATGTCGCCCTGGCCGTAATGGCGGACGTGCTTGGATTTGTGGTTGCCCAGATGGGTGAAGCCCATCGCGGTGAACAGGCCGGCCAGCGCGTCGGGATCGGGGCCGGTGAATTCGACGAACTCGAAGCCGTCGAGGCCGAGCGGGTTGTCGTGGGGCATGGCGGGTCTCCGGTCCAGGGCTGGCGCGCCCTCTACCAAGCCCGGGGAAGGGCCGCAAACGGCTTGCGCGGGCGCGGGGGCAGCCCCTATTTCGGGCCCGACTCCCTAGGAAAGCCGCTTCATGCCCGCCACCCATTCCACTCGCATGCTCATCCTCGGCTCGGGCCCCGCCGGCCTCTCCGCCGCGATCTACGGCGCGCGGGCCGGCATGGCGCCGATCGTCGTCCAGGGCATCCAGCCCGGCGGCCAGCTCACCACCACCACCGACGTCGAGAATTACCCCGGCTTCCGCACCGTCATCCAGGGGCCCTGGCTGATGGAGGAGATGCAGGCCCAGGCCGAGCATGTCGGCGCGCAGATGGTCTGGGACCATATCGTCGAGGCCGACCTGACGCGCCGCCCGTTCCGGCTGATCGGCGACGGCGGCACCGTCTATTCCGGCGACGTCCTCGTCATCGCCACCGGCGCGCAGGCGAAGTGGCTCAACATGCCGAGCGAGGAGCATCTCAAGGGCCGCGGCGTCTCGGCCTGCGCGACCTGCGACGGCTTCTTCTACCGCGGCAAGAAGGTGGCGGTGATCGGCGGCGGCAACACCGCGGTCGAGGAAGCGCTCTACATGACCAACCACAGCCATGACGTCACCCTCGTCCACCGCCGCGATGGCCTGCGCGCCGAGAAGATCCTCCAGGACCGCCTGTTCGCCCATCCCGGCATCAAGGTGCTCTGGAACAAGACGGTCGACCGCTTCGTG